>NZ_JBSFYR010000043.1:50086-62751 GCF_053599875.1 Streptomyces sp. NPDC005151
GCTTTCCCGGGGGGCAACCCCCGGACCCCCGGCCGGAGGCGGCCGTGGTCGACGGAGCCGTCATCGGCGCCCTTCCTTCCGAATCCGGCGAACGTTGCTGTGCTTTCCCGGGGGGCAACCCCCGGACCCCCGGCCGGAGGCGGCCGTGGTCGACGGAGCCGTCATCGGCGCCCTTCCTTCCGAATCCGGCGAACGTTGAAGATCATCACTGGGATCACCAGCAGCAGCAGGAGTACGGCGATGGCGCTGCCGATCCCGAGATCCGCGTCCGTGCCGAACGAGGACCGGTACAGCTGCAGCG
The DNA here is from genome assembly GCF_053599875.1 of Streptomyces sp. NPDC005151. Taxonomy (NCBI): domain Bacteria; kingdom Bacillati; phylum Actinomycetota; class Actinomycetes; order Kitasatosporales; family Streptomycetaceae; genus Streptomyces; species Streptomyces sp. NPDC005151. The sequence goes on from NZ_JBSFYR010000043.1 coordinate 50,388, forward strand.
CCAGGACGTTCGCGTCGTCCAGGGAGGAGCCCGGCGCGATGATGAAGACCAGATCGAAGATCTTCAGCACATTGATCATCAGGGTGACCAGCACCACCGCCAGGACGGGCGCGAGCATCGGCACGGTGATCCGGCGGAACACCTGCCACTCGTTCGCCCCGTCCACCCGGGCCGCTTCGAGGAGTTCACGCGGCAGACCCGCAAGGCCCGCCGCGATCAGCACCATGGCGAAGCCCGCCCACATCCAGACGTAACTCCCGATGATCCCGGGCGTCACCAGGGACGGGCCGAGCCAGTCGACCCCGTTGTACGGCTCCCTGAAGTTCGATGCGGGAAGCCTGAGCAGGGCGCCTTCGGCGGAGGCGGGCAGGGTGAACGTACCGTCCGCGGCCGCCGTCGCCGAGCCGACCACCTTGCCGTCCTTGACCGCCTCGACCTTCAGCCCCTTGAGGCCGAGTTCCTTGGTGTCGACGACATTGGGCTTCCCGCCGCCGCCCTTGGTGAAGTCCAGCCACGCGGTGCCGGTGACCTTCCCGGACTCCGTCGGGGCTGCCTTCGCCGGCTTCGCGTCCGTCGGCATCTTCGCGGGCGCCACACCGACCAGCGGCAATCGCACGGGTACACCGGCCCGTACCGGCGCCTTCGTGACGAACGACCCGCCGCCGCCCGCCTTCAGCGGATGGACCGGCAGCGGATGCGCCTTCGGATAGCCGGCCGACTCCGCGAACGTGTCGTGCACGCCCACCCAGACGGCGTTGGCGACCCCCCGCTCCGGCGCCTGGTCGTACACCAGCCGGAAGATGATGCCCGCCGCCAGCATCGAGATCGCCATCGGCATGAAGACGATCAGCTTGAATGCCGTGCCCCAGCGGATCCGCTCGGTCAGCACCGCGAAGATCAGCCCCAGCGCGGTGGAGACCGTCGGCGCGAAGACGACCCAGATCGCGTTGTTCTTGACCGCTGTGCGGATGGTGTCGTCCGTGAACAGCGCCTTGTAGTTGTCGAGGCCGGCGAAGCCCGTACCCGCCTGGTCGAAGAACGACCGGTAGACGGAGTACACGATCGGATAGACCACGAGCGCACCGAGCAGCACCAGCGCGGGCAGCAGGAAGATCGTCGCGATGATCTTCCGGGTGCCGGTCACGCTCCGGCGCGGGCTTGTGGGATCAGGGCGCTCGGAGCGCTCGGGGGGACGCTTGTCGGCGGGGGGCACCGCGTCGGCGCCCCCCGCTGTCGCTGTCGTCATCCCGTCAGCTCTTGTACGCCTTGGCCGCGTCGGACTCCAGTTTCGCCTGGGTCCCCGCGATGTCCTTCGGGTTCTTCAGGAAGTCCTGGAGCGTCTTCCACTCGCCCTTCCCGGGCGTCCCGCCGAACGACTGCGGGGCCTGGTCGGACATGTCGAACCGGACGGCGTCACCGGCCGCGATCAGCGCCTTCGCCATGGTGCGCTGCACCTCGTTCGGATACGCGGCGGTGTCCAGGGACTTGTTCGGCGAGATGAACCCGCCCTGCTCGGCCCAGATCTTCGCGGCATCGGCCGAGGCCAGCCAGGTCAGCAGGGCCTGGGCACCCTTGCTGTCCTTCAGCGCCACTGCCGCGTCGCCACCCGTCACCACGGGCGACTCGGCGCCGACCGCCGGGAACGGGAACACCTTGGCGTCCGTACCGATCTTCGCCTTGGTCTGCGCGATGTTGACGCCGACGAAGTCGCCCTCGAAGACCATGGCGCCCTTCGGCTGGTCACCGCCGGTGAAGGTCTGGGTGACCGAGACCGGGAATTCCGTCTGCAGGGCACCGTCGGCGCCGCCCGCGATCAGGGACGGCTTGCCGAAGAGTTCGGCGAGCGTCGTCAGCGCGTCCTTGACGGACGGGTCAGTCCACTTGATCTTGTGCTGCGCCAGCTGGTCGTACTTCTCCGGGCCCGCCTGGGAGAGATACACGTTCTCGAACCAGTCGGTGAGCGTCCAGCCGTCCGCGCCGCCGACCGAGACCGGGGTGACACCCGAGGCGGAGACCGTCTCGGCCGTCGCCATGAAGTCCTTCCAGGTCTTCGGCTCACTCGCTCCCGCGTTCTCGAACGCCTTGGCGTTGTACCAGATCAGGGACTTGTTGGCGGCCTTGAAGTAGACGCCGTACTGGGTGCCGTCCACCGCGCCGAGGTCCTGCCAGACCTTCGCGTAGTTCTTCGCCAGCTGCGCCTTCGCGTCGGCGCCGACCGGCTTGGCCCACTTCTTCTCCACAGCCTGCTTGATCGCACCCACCTGCGGGATCATCGCGACGTCCGGCGGCTGGCCGCCCGCGATCTTCGTACCGAGGAAGTTGACGATCGGGTCCTGCGCCGGGACGAAGGTGACAGTGGCGCCCGTGCGCTTCTCGAACTCCTTGAGGACCTTGATGAAGTTGGCCTGCTCGGGCCCGGTCCAGACGGCCGCGACCGAGATCTTCTCGCCGTCCAGCTTGGGCAGTGCGACGGCCGAGGAGCTCGGCTCGTCACTGCCGGACCCTCCGCCCGTCTTTCCCTTTCCGCTGCCGCCGTCGTCGCCGCAGCCGGTGAGGGCCAGTGCGCCGACGGCAGTGAACACCATCGCGGCCCTGCGAATCCGAAGCGTTGTGCGCATCGCTGCCCCGTCTCTCCTGTGCGCGTGAACGGACGGGTGGGACCGCCGGTCGGTCGGCGGTGCCACTCGTCCATCAGGTCGTCCTGTGCGCACCAGTCCTACGCCCGGCGCACGGACGCCGCAATACCACTTTCAGCCCCAACTGATCGATTGTGATGGGCTCGTGACGTGAAGTCAGTCTTTTCGGATCGTCGGACGGGCTTGCGGATGAAGCCCGTCGAGGGGGTCCCTCCCATGCCCTTGAGGCCACGGGGGAGATCGAGGACGCACCGGCGGCCGGGGCGAGGACCCCTCAGGAGTGGTAGGGCGCGAGCGGAGCTATTCGCTCGGCGTTCACCGAACGGGCGGCCCGCTCCAGCGCGCTGGCCAGCAGCGCCAGGTCCGTCGGTCCGTTGCCCAGTTCCCGGACCGGGCGCCGGGTCGGCGGATCGCCCATCCGCTCCCACTCCAGCGGGACGACGGTGGGCCGCAGGGTCGCGGTGCGTGGAATGCGGCCCGTGACCCGGCCGCCCTGGAACGGCGTCACCCGCCCGTCCGGATGCCCCAGCCGACCGCGGCCGGGTGCCGGATCCTCCGGTGAGGGTGTGACGACGGGTGCGTCGAGCACCGCGCGCAGCCGCGCCCCACGGGCAAGCTCCGTGTCCTCCGTGCGGTCGGCGCGGGCAGACGTCGCGACCAGATGCACGCCCAGCCGGCCACCGTCCCTGGCGACGGACTCCAGCGCCCGTACGACCGAACCGGCGGCGGGCCGTCCCGGGCTGCCGAGCGCGGGGGCGACCAGGGCGTCGAAGTCGTCGACCAGCACGACGAGCCGGGGCAGCGGCGACGGACCGGGATCCGCGGACCGCGCGGCGGCGGGCCGCAGCCGGAGCGTGCCGCTCATCGCCGGGTCCAGGTCACCGCGCTGCTCGGCGGCGCCGGCGGCGCGTCGGCCGACCGTCTGCTGCGCCACGTCGTGCCGGGCATGCCAGTCGTTGAAGTCGAGCCGTCCGAGCAGCTCGGCCCGCCGCTTCAGCTCGCCACCCAGCGCCTGGGCGAACTCGCGCATTCTGACCGGATCGGAGGCGACCAAATGGGTGAACGCATGCGGGAGTTCCGCGCAGGGGTGCAGGCTTTCGCCGCGCTCACCACCGGCTCCGTCGACCAGCAGGATGCCGAGCCGGTCGGGCCGCGCGGCAGCGGCCAGCGAGGCGGCGACGGCTCGCAGCAACTCCGTACGTCCACTGCCGGCCGGGCCCTCGATGAGGAGGTGGGGCCCTTCATCGGCCAGATCGACACTGACCGCGCCCCGGGGCCCGGCCCCGAGAACGACGACGGGCCGCCCGGCGAAGGCGACGGCGGAGACGGGGGCGGGAGGGGGCGAGGTAGCGGCGCCGGGTGCGGCGGTGGCGGCCGTGGGCATGCCGGTGGCCGTTGCATGCTCCGCCCCGGGAACGGCACGGGAGCCGGCGAAGCCGCCGGACGCGCTGCCGTAACGGTGCGCACCGAGGCGGGGTGGGGGCGCGGCGGGGTGGGGCGTGCGGCCCGAGCCGGACGAGTCGGTGTCCGGGTACGGGGTGCGGCCGGAACCGCGGCTGTCGTTGCCCGGGTAGGGCGTACGTCCTGAGCCGCCGGGTGTGTCCGTCCCCGGGTAGGGGGTGCGGCCTGAGCCGGGGGTGTCCGTCCCCGGGTAGGGCGTGCGCCCGGAACCCTGGCTGTCCGTCCCCGGGTAGGGGGTGCGGCCTGAGCCGGGGGTGTCCGTCCCCGGGTAGGGGGTGCGGCCCGAACCGGCCGTTGAACGGCCCTCGTCGCGGCCGAACGCATGCCGTGACGTGCCTGCGTGCGTGTCGTTCGCCGAACCGGGGTACGGCGTGCGGCCGGACCCGGCGGATTCACTTCCCGGGTACGGCGTACGGCCGGAGCCCGACGGCTCGCTGCCGGGATATGCGGTGCGCCCCGACCCCGGTCCGTGGTCCTCATCGGACCCCTGGGCGCCGGCACCCGCCGGGCCCGGGACCGGCACCGTGCGCTGTGCCCCCACGCGAGGGCCCGCGCTGCCCGGGTATGTCGTACGGCCCGAACCGTGGACGTCCACGGCTGCCGCCTCCGGATCGCCGGCACTGCCGGAAACGGTCACGTCGGCACCGCCGCTCCAGCTCCCCGACCCACGCACCGTCGCCCCCGGCTGGGTCTCGGAGGTCGAGGCCCAGCGGGCCATCAGGGAGGCCGGGGTGGCTCTGGCCAGGCCCAGTTCGTCCAGCAGACGGGCGGACCGGGGGAGGGCTGCTGCCAGCGGCCGGCCGGGCGCCGTCGCCGGGCCCTCCGTACGCAGGGGTGCCAGCGCCCGCCCGAACCGCTCCGCCCACGCCGCCGACACCGCGTCCACCGCGGCCACCGTGCCGTGGCCCGCGGCCTGTCCGCCCGCCGTGCGCAGCAGCCGCAGTGCCGTCGCCACGTCGCCGCTCAGCATCGCCACCGCTCCGCACTCACGGAACGCGATCGACGCATGGCAGGCCGCCTCGTACGTCGCCGCGACAGGCGAGGTGGGCGACGCGGCCGGCGTCTCGGCCAGACAGATCAGATGGATCCCGGCTGCCGCACCCGCGGCGGCCAGCCGTGCCGTGGTCTCGCGCAGCACCGCGGATCCGGGGTCGCCGTCGACGATCACCACGGTGAACGGCCCCTCGTACCGCCGGGCGGTCTCGGCGACCGTGCTCCGGTCCACGCTGGCCCAGCAGGTTCCGAGCGGCCCGTCGTCCAGCCGGCGCACCAGCTCCGTCGTGCGCGCCGTCGCCTGCTCGCGGTCGTACGCGAGCAGGAGCCGGCAGTCCTGCCCGTGCATCGGCCGCAGATGGGGCAGCCAGCCGAGCCACGCCCACTCGCGCCTGCGCTCGTCGGCGCTGCGGGTGCGGTCCGTGCTGATGAGCACGATCTCCAGGTCGGCCGGGGAGTGCAGCGCGGCGAGCTGCGCCACCGTCGAGCGGGCGAGCCCGGCCAGCCGCTCCCGCGGACCGGCGAGCCCCAGCGAACCGGCCTCCCGAAGTCCCACGGTCACCGGCACTGCGGGCAGCTCCGCCCGGTCCGTGGTGCCGAGCCGGACCACGAGCGCCTCGGGGTGCTCGGCGTCGCGCTCCCACAGCCGGGGTCCGGGCCCGAGCGCGGTCAGCAGCACGGCCGCCGGGTCGGGCCATGTCCCCGCCGAGGACGAGCGCGGCCACGGCACGGACGCGAGCGGGCCCGGCAGGCTCACCGCCCCCGCCTCGTCGGGCGCCGCCTCGTGCAGCGGCTCGCCCTTGTTCCCCGCCAGCCGGCGCGCCCAGGCCCCTATCCCGCCGCGCCGGGGTGTCTCGTCGTCCGGGAATCGGCCGGACGCCCGCCGGGCGGTGCCCCGTACGCCCCCGTCGTCGGACCCGGCCGGTGCGCCGCCCGCGTACGCCACGGGTGCGGCGCCCGCGCTGTACGCATGACCGGTGGCGTGCCCGTCCGGTGACTCCGAGAGGTTTCCGCCCGCCGCCCGTGCGACCCGCAGATGCCCCTCGCCGTCCGGGGCAGTCGCCAGCGACGGCGTGGGCGAGCCCGGCGTCAGCCGGAGCGTCGATTCGCCGAGCCGCAGCAGCGCGCCCGGCCTCAGCCGGACCGGGCGGTCGCGGACCTCCGTACCGTCCAGCGAGGTGCCGTTCGTTGAGCCCAGGTCGGCGACCGAGACCGCGCCGTCCTCGGAGACCGTCACCGCGCAGTGCAGCCGGGACACATCGGGGTCGTCGAGCGGGACGTCCGCGTCGGCGGACCGGCCGATCAGTATCTGTCCGCCGTGCAGCAGATGGACGCCGCCCGCATCGGGCCCCGCGACCACGTGCAACTGCGCCGGAACGGCGTCGGCCGCCGTCTCGTCCTCCCCGGGGACCTGGAGCGAGAGCACCGCGCCGTCGACCAGTGGCGGCTCGCCGAGCGCGCACCGCTGCGCGTCGAGCCGGTCGCGGCCGGCGAACAGCACCACCGCTCCGCTGCCGAGCGAGCCGTCGGGCCCGGAGGCGGCGGCGGCCAGGTTAGAGGCCACGGTGGCGAGTGCCGTCCCCGCGGGGGCGGTGACGAGCACGTCGCAGGCGCGCGCCGGGGTCTGGCCGCTGCGCGGCGCGAGGACGGTCAGCCGGATCTGCATCGCCGTCAGCGGTCCCTTCTGCGCGGGGTGCCCGGCAGGGGAAACGCCCTGTGATTCCCCCCACCCGGCACGGACGCGTCGTCCGGTACAGGTCGTCACGTACCGCGAGGCTCCGACCCCACAGTTCCGTGCTGGAGGCATCCTCGCACCTGCCACTGACAACACGCCCGGGGGCCACCTCGAAGTGATCTTGAAAGGTCGGCTGTGGACCCAAAAGTGCCTGCTTGGGGTGGTACCCGGAGCCGCGCACAGAAGCCGGGCAACCGTCGGAAACCGGCCAGGCGCACGTTTGTGCGGCAACCATCTGTCCGGTGTGGGCGTCTTCTTTCGGACACGATGGCTCACACTTCGAGGTCGCGCACATAGGTGGGGTGGAGGAAGGAGCGGGGCGAGGGGCAAGGCGGGCAAGGCGGAGGAGGGAGGCGACGCGGAGCGTCGTCGACCGACGACAACGCCGCCAGGCGCCGCCCATCGACACGCGACGCCGCCCCACCTATGTGCGCGACCTCCTCGTCCACGACCGGAAGGTGACCGACCGGTGACCCGCTCGAAGCCCTCGGAGCGGCATTAGAGTGGGCCGGAAACTCCCGGGGCGGGCTCCGGGAGGCCGTAAGCACCACGATCAGCAGGGAGCGCATGACGTGCGGCCGGTAGGCAGCAAGTACCTGCTCGAAGAGCCGCTGGGACGCGGCGCGACGGGCACCGTCTGGCGCGCCCGCCAGCGGGAGACCGCAGGCTCCGAGGCGGCCGTCGCCGGCCAGCCCGGCGAGACCGTGGCAATCAAGGTCCTCAAGGAGGAGCTCGCCAACGACGCGGACGTGGTGATGCGGTTCCTGCGCGAGCGGTCCGTGCTGCTGCGGCTCACCCACGAGAACATCGTGCGGACCCGCGACCTGGTCGTCGAGGGCGATCTCCTCGCCCTCGTGATGGATCTGGTCGACGGTCCCGACCTGCACCGGTACCTCCGCGAGAACGGCCCGCTCACCCCGGTCGCCGCCTCGCTCCTCACCGCCCAGATCGCGGACGCGCTCGCCGCCAGCCACGCCGACGGTGTCGTCCACCGCGACCTGAAGCCGGCGAATGTCCTGCTGTCCGAGCGCGACGGCCAGATGCATCCGATGCTGACCGATTTCGGCATCGCGCGGCTCGCCGATTCCCCGGGCCTGACCCGGACCCATGAGTTCGTCGGCACGCCCGCCTATGTGGCGCCGGAGTCCGCCGAGGGCCGCCCGCAGACCTCCGCCGTCGACATCTACGGCGCCGGCATCCTGCTGTACGAGCTGGTCACCGGGCGCCCGCCGTTCTCCGGCGGCACGGCTCTCGAGGTCCTGCACCGGCACCTCAGTGAGGAGCCCCGCCGCCCCACCACCGTCCCGGCGCCGCTCTGGACGGTCATAGAGCGCTGCCTGAGCAAGGACCCGGACCGACGGCCCGGCGCGGAGAACCTGGCCCGCGGCCTGCGTACCGTCGCGGCCGGCATCGGTGTGCACGCCACCTCGGCGCAGATCGCGGCCGCCGACGGCGTGGGCGCCCTGCTCGCGCCCGACCCGGCGCCCGCAGCCGTGCCGGAGACCCCCGGCGCGGCCGACCCGACGCAGGTGCTGCCGAGCAATGCGGGTGCGTACGACCCGAACGCGGCGACCAGCGTCATGCAGCACTCACCCGGTCAGGGGTACGGACAGGGCCAGGGCGGGCACGCCGACCCGACCGCGGTCATGCCGCCCGTACCGCAGCGCCCCGACGGCCCGCCGCAGCCCGACGGCCCGCACCCGTGGCAGTCCCAGCTTCAGGCCGCCCGCGACCGCAACGAGCAGACGCAGGTTCAGTACCTCGACCCGAGCCAGGATCCGCTGCGCCGTCGGCCGCAGCGACAGCAGCCGCAGCAGGCTCCGCAGCACCGCCAGCAGTCGCCGCAGCACCAGCAGTACCCGCAGCAGCAGCGCCAGCAGTACCCGCAGCAGCAGCCTCAGCAGTACCCCCAGCGCCGCCAGCAACCGCAACACCCCCAGCAGCAGTACGCACCTCCGCAGCAGCCGGCGCCCCAGCAGCCGGCCCCGCGCCGGCCCCACGAGCCGAGGCAGCGCAGTGCCAACCCGATGAAGATCCCGGGTCTCGGCTGTCTCAAGGGCTGCCTCTTCACGGTGGTGTTGCTCTTCGTCGCGGGCTGGCTGATCTGGGAACTGACGCCGCTGCAGGACTGGATCGGGCAGGGGCAGAGCTACTGGCAGGCGATCGGCGACGCGGTCTCCTCCGTCACCGACTGGCTCTCGAAACTGGGCAGCAGCAGTGGCGGCTGACAGGGCCCGCATCACCAACTTCGTAGCTTTGTCGACTTCTGCGGAGCGATTTCGTCCGCAGAAGTGAAGGTTGGCGCCATCCAGGGCACGTAACACCCCGATCGCCGCGTAACTTTGTCGACCGGGGGTCCAACGCCAGCCGCTGAGGGAGCAGTCTTGGCACGGAATATCGGCAGCCGGTACACCGCCCACCAGATCCTGGGGCGCGGCAGCGCCGGCACGGTGTGGCTCGGCGAGGGTCCTGAGGGCCCCGTCGCCATCAAGCTGCTCCGCGAGGACCTCGCGTCCGATCAGGAGCTGGTCGGACGCTTCGTCCAGGAGCGCACCGCGCTGCTGGGGCTCGACCACCCGCACATCGTCGGCGTCCACGACCTCGTCGTGGACGGCAACGACCTGGCGCTGGTCATGAACCTGGTACGCGGTACGGATCTGCGCACCCGCCTCGACCGCGAGCGCCGCCTCGCTCCCGAGGCAGCGGTCGCGATCATCGCGGACGTCGCCGACGGCCTCGCGGCCGCGCACGCCGCCGGAGTGGTCCACCGCGACGTCAAGCCGGAGAACATCCTGCTCGACATGGAGGGACCGCTCGGCCCCGGCGGCTCGCACCCCGCGCTGCTCACCGACTTCGGCGTGGCCAAGCTCATCGACACCCCGCGCCGCACCAAGGCAACGAAGATCATCGGTACGCCGGACTATCTGGCCCCCGAGATCGTCGAGGGCCTCCCGCCGCGCGCCGCCGTCGACATCTACGCCCTCGCGACGGTGCTGTACGAGCTCCTCGCGGGCTTCACGCCCTTCGGCGGCGGCCACCCCGGCGCGGTGCTGCGCCGCCACGTCACGGAGACCGTGGTCCCGCTTCCCGGCATCCCCGAGGAGCTCTGGCAGCTCCTGGTGCAGTGCCTGGCCAAGGCCCCGGCCTCCCGGCTGCGCGCCTCCGAGCTCGCTGCGCGTCTGCGCGAGCAGCTCCCGCACCTGGCCGGCATCCCGCCCCTGGACGTCGACGAGCCGGACGCCGAACCGGAACCACAGCCCTACGACGAGCAGCAGTACACCCCGGCCCCCGACGAACCCCGCCGTCGTGGCGCGGTCCCGCTGGTCCCCGGCGCCTCCCCGGACTCCAACCGGGACACCCACACCAGCATGCGCGTCCCGGGCCCCGACGAGCTCTCCGGCGGCCCCCGGGGCACCGCCCGGGCCCCCCGCGCCCCGGGCCAGCCCCGTCCGGGCTCGGCGCGGAACAAGTCGGCGGCCATCCGCAAGCGCCGCATCACGCTGGGCGCGGTGGCGCTGGTGCTGTGCGCGGCCCTGGGTGTGGTCGGCCGGCTGGCCCTCGGCGGCAATGATGCGGACGCGACCCCGCAGGACACGAAGAACTCGGTGCCGGCGGCTCCGTAACCGCGCCGCGACCGCACGGATCCCCGCGGAATGGACGGCCCGGGGATCGTCCGAGCCGACAGCCGTTACGCTGGACCCGTGGCAGTCGTCGATATTTCCGAAGAGCTGAAGTCCCTCTCCTCGACCATGGGGTCGATCGAGGCCGTCCTGGACCTCGAAGCGCTGAGGGCGGACATTGCCGCGCTCGAGGAGCAGGCGGCGGCGCCGTCCCTCTGGGACGACCCGGAGGCGGCGCAGAAGATCACCAGCAAGCTTTCGCACCTCCAGGCAGAGGTCCGCAAGACCGAGACCCTCCGCGGCCGTATCGACGATCTTGAGGTTCTCTTCGAGCTCGCCGAGGACGAGGGCGACGCTGACGCCCTCGCCGAGGCCGAGAGGGAGCTGGAGTCCGTCAAGAAGGCGCTCGACGAGATGGAGGTCCGTACCCTCCTCTCCGGCGAGTACGACTCCCGTGAGGCGCTGGTCAACATCCGTGCCGAGGCCGGTGGCGTCGACGCCGCCGACTTCGCCGAGAAGCTCCAGCGCATGTACATCCGCTGGGCCGAGCGGCACGGGTACAAGACCGAGGTCTACGAGACGTCGTACGCGGAAGAGGCCGGCATCAAGTCGACCACCTTCGCCGTCCAGGTCCCGTACGCCTACGGCACGCTCTCCGTCGAGCAGGGCACCCACCGGCTCGTCCGGATCTCGCCCTTCGACAACCAGGGCCGCCGCCAGACGTCCTTCGCGGGCGTCGAGGTGCTGCCGGTCGTCGAGCAGACCGACCACATCGAGATCGACGAGTCCGAGCTCCGCGTCGACGTGTACCGCTCCTCCGGTCCCGGTGGCCAGGGCGTCAACACGACCGACTCCGCGGTGCGCCTGACCCACCTGGCGACCGGCATCGTCGTCTCCTGCCAGAACGAGCGCTCGCAGATCCAGAACAAGGCATCCGCGATGAACGTCCTCCAGGCGAAGCTCCTTGAGCGCCGCCGCCAGGAGGAACAGGCCAAGATGGACGCGCTCAAGGGCGACGGCGGCAACTCCTGGGGCAACCAGATGCGTTCGTACGTCCTGCACCCGTACCAGATGGTCAAGGACCTGCGCACGGAGTTCGAGATCGGCAACCCCGAAGCGGTCTTCAACGGCGAGATCGACGGGTTCCTGGAGGCGGGCATCCGCTGGCGCAAGCAGCGGGAGAAGTAGCCGGGCCCAGCAGCCTGTTGCTGTGATTTTTACGGCGGTGCCGGAACCCCCACGGGTTTCCGGCACCGCCGTTTTCGTCGGGGGCGGGTACGAGGCGGCCACCGAAAGGGAGTTGGGGTTCCGAGTTACGCAGGTGCCGTGGTGAGTGCGTCACAGTCGTGATTCTGAATGACGATCAACTGCCACCAAACCGGTGCACATTGCACGGAACGGCCTTGACGTAGTCCTTAACTGTGGACAGGGTGCTAGGGCAGCATGCGTATGTCTGGGACGGGTGTGAACGGGGACGGGCGGCATGACCACGGTTCCATGTGGCGCTGTTCGGAGCAAACCCCGCAGAGCCGGGGCCCGCATATGGCTGCTCCACTGACGAGAACAGCTACTGGGGGTAGCAGCAGATGACCAAGAAGACGCGAGTACGCGTCGCGCGGATTGCCGCGGGTGCGGTGATTGCCGCGGGCGCCTCGCTCACCGCTGCCGGTGCGGCGTCGGCCGTCGGTATCGGTATCGGGATCGGCGTGGACGCCGGTGAGGCCTCCGTCAACGCCGGCGAGGCCGGCGGTGGTAACGGCGGGGAACCTGGTGGCGTCGACCAGGGCGGCACCACCAACCAAGGTGGTGACCCGGGTGGTGCGGGTGACCCGGGTGGTGCGGGTGACCCGGGTGGTGCGGGTGACCCGGGTGGTGCGGGTGACCCGGGTGGTGCGGGTGACCCGGGTGGTGCGGGTGAC
>NZ_JBSFYR010000043.1:62849-63503 GCF_053599875.1 Streptomyces sp. NPDC005151
CCCCGGGTGGTGCGGGTGACCCGGGTGGTGCCGGTGACCCGGGTGGTGCCGGTGACCCGGGTGGTGCCGGTGACCCGGGTGGTGCGGGTGACCCGGGTGGTGCGGGTGACCCGGGTGGTGCCGGTGACCCGGGTGGTGCCGGTAACCAGGGTGGTGCCGGTAACCAGGGTGGCACCACCAACCAGGGTGGTGCCGGTAACCAGGGTGGTGCCTCGCACGGCGGCGCGACCGGTGGCGACACCGGCTCCACCACCGGTAGCGCCTCCTCCGGCTCCACCGGCGAAACCGACACCTGCACCGTCGACCTCGACGGCGCGAAGTGCGCGGACAACACCACCCCCGACTCGGCCGGCAACCAGCCGGTCGAGCAGAGCAAGGGCAAGGACGAGCTCGCCGAGACCGGTGCGGCCGAGACCACGTTCCTGCTGGTCGGCGCCGCGACGATGATCGCCGGTGGCATCGGCTTCCGGATCCTGCCGCGTCTGGTGAACGGTCGTACGGTCGCCTGAGGCCTGTGGCCGCCAGGTACACCTATGTACACAGAAGGGCCCGGGACATACGGCGAATTCGAGGGGTCGTTGCAACACGTGGTCGGTTGATCAGGCTGCGAGCAGTTTAGACAGGCGCTCGGCTGGGGTTTCCCAGCCGAGCGTT
>NZ_JBSFYR010000044.1:0-60040 GCF_053599875.1 Streptomyces sp. NPDC005151
AAACGACGAAGTCCCGCCCGATCTTTCGATCGGACGGGACTTCGTCGTGCGGTGGACCTGTGGGGATTTGAACCCCAGACCCCCTCGATGCGAACGAGGTGCGCTACCAGACTGCGCCACAGGCCCTTGCAACGAGTGAAACTCTAGCACCCTCACAGGGGTGCTTGAAAATCCGTTCCCTTGCTGGTCAGCCGGGTCGGCGTCGGAGCGGGTCTCACTCGTTGGCGGCGCGGGGCCGTTCGCCGTCCTCGTACTGGTCGAAGAGCGGGGTTCGGCCGCGGTCGCGGGAGCGGCGGGACGAGCCGGTGCGCTGGCGCGGCGCCGGTTCGACCGGGGGTGCGGCGGGGGGCGCGGTGCCCGTATGGGTCGGCTCGGCCGTGCTGGAGCGGGCCGCGCTCCAGGTCTCCGGGTTGCCGACCTCGACGCCGCCCGTGGCGCGCGGGGCGACCGGTGCGGTGACGTACGTCGGCAGCGGGACCGGGACCGGCTCCCAGCTGTCGCCCTGGACCCGGCCGCGTTCACGCTGCTGGTCGACCCATTCCGCGTGGTCCGTCTGCTCGACCAGGGCGCGGCGGCCCGCCTCCTGCGGAGAGACCGCGGGGGCGGGCTCGGGCTCCGGGTGGCGCGCTTCGGGCTCCTCGTCGGACTCGGCGGGGGCCGTCGTCGCGGGCTGGTGCCTGCGGGGACGGTTCTCGCGCAGGCGCTGCGCCGCGACCTCCGCCCTGCGCCGGTCCATGGTGAAGACGAACCGGCGCCGTTCCTGGGCCCGCAGATGCACGATGTACATGCTCAGCAGCACGGCCGGCACCGCGGGCGCCCACAGGAAGCGGAGGCCGCCGACGGCCGCGACGACCGCGCCGAGGGTGAAGGCGAGGAAGAGGACCGAGGTGGTGCGCCGCCGGCGCGCGAGGACCTGGGAGCGCTGGGCGCGCCGGGCGCGCTCGGCGTCGGTCCCGCCGGGTCGCGCGCGCCGTGCGGGCACGGGCACGTGTACGGGTCTGTCCTGGGCCCGCGGCTCCGGTGCGCGCGCCGGGTCGTGCACCCGGGCTTCGGTGTGCGCCGGAGGCGCGGCAAAGGCCCGGACGTCCACGGAATCCATTCGGTCCGTGTCCACGTCCGGGTCGGCGTCGGGGTCCGCCTCCTCGGCGGTGCGTTCCCGCAGCTCCTTGGCGTACCGGCGCTCCATGGCCGCCCGTCCGGACAGCAGCCGGATGGCGGTGCTGAAGCGTTCCGTCGGACGGGCTTCATTGAGCTCGTCCTGCCTGCGGAGCCACATCGGCACCAAGTAGGCGGCCCAGGCCCCGACGATGACTGCGTAGATGAGGCCGCTGCTGCTCACGTCTCACACCGTAGAGGGGTTTGCACGGAGGCATCCGCCAATTGGCCCGGTGTGTCGCACGATCCGGCTGATATCGCGGACTTTTTTGTGATTGTTCAGATCAGCAGTCGGCGTTTGCGCGTTCGTTAGCGGCCACGCATCGATCAATTTCGAACACTTATTTTATTTCGTGTGGCGTTCCGGTCGTGCCTGGTGCCAGCGCCGGAGCAGTCCGTCGGGCACCTCCTCCGCCGTGAGCGCGAAGATCAGATGGTCCCGCCAGGCACCGTCGATGTGGAGATAGCGCGGACGTAGCCCTTCCTCGCGGAATCCGAGTTTCTCCACGACCCTCCGGCTGGGCCCGTTCTCCGGCCGAATGCACACCTCGATGCGGTGCAGTCCGACCGTCCGGAAACAGTGGTCGACAGCGAGCGCGACCGCGGTCGGCATCACACCGCGGCCCGCCACGTCCTGGTCCACCCAGTAGCCGACGTGGCCCGAGCACATCGACCCCCAGGTGATCCCGGCGACCGTCAACTGCCCGACCAGGCGCCCCTCGTACTCGATGGCGAAGGGCAGCATCCGGCCCGCGTTGGCCTCGGAACGCAGATGGCGGATCATCTGACGGTACGTGGGGCGCCGGGCGACCGGGCCGCCCGGGGCGGGCGGTGGAACAGTGGCCTCCCAGGGGCGCAGCCAGTCGCGGTTGCGCCGGTTGACCTCGCGCCACACGCGCTGGTCCCGCAGCTTTATCGGCCGGAGGGTGATCGCGCCGTCCGTCAGGATCACCGGCCAGGTCGGGACGTTCAGCTCGGGCTCCCGGGTCGGGGGTGGTCGCCGCCGCGGAGCTGGTCGACGGCGTGCACCAGAAGACGTTCGAGGACGGCAAGCCCGTCCCGTACCCCGCCGGTGGAGCCGGGCAGGTTCACGATGAGGGTGCCGCCCGCCACACCCGCGAGACCACGGGAGAGCGCGGCCGTGGGGACCTTCTCACGGCCCTCGGCGCGGATCGCCTCCGGGATGCCGGGGATCTCGTGGTCAAGGACGCGGCGGGTGGCGTCCGGGGTGCGGTCGGTCGGCGAGATGCCCGTACCGCCGGTGGTGACGATGGCGTCGTACCCGGCGGCCACCCCGGCCCGCAGGGCCTGTTCGACGGGGTCGCCGTCGGGGACGACCTGCGGCCCGTCGACGGCGAAGCCGAGCGCGGTGAGCGCCTCGACGATCAAGGGGCCGCCCCGGTCGGCGTAGACACCGGCCGAGGCGCGGTTCGACGCCGTGACGACAAGGGCGGTGTACGGGGCGGGCGGCGCCGCGCCGGTGGGCGCCGTCATGCGTCCGATCCCTCCGGCGCCGGGCGCCGGTAGTCGCCGGACTTGCCGCCGGACTTCGCCTCGACCCGGACGTCTGTGATAACCGCGCTCTTGTCGACCGCCTTGATCATGTCGATCACGGTGAGCGCGGCGACCGAGACGGCGGTCAGTGCCTCCATCTCCACGCCGGTGCGGTCCGTCGTCTTCACCGTGGCGGTGATCTCCACCGCGTCGTCGGCGACGCTCAGATCGACCTTCACACCGGAGACGGCGAGCGGGTGGCAGAGCGGAATCAGCTCCGGGGTGCGCTTGGCACCCATGATCCCCGCGATGCGGGCGGTGGCGAGGGCGTCGCCCTTGGGGACTCCCTCGCCACGGAGCAGTTCGACGACGCGCGGCGAGACGAGGACCCGGCCGCTGGCGCGGGCGACGCGCGCGGTGACGTCCTTCTCGGACACGTCGACCATCCGGGCCGCGCCCGCCTCGTCGAAATGCGTCAGCCTGTTCTGCGTACTCACTGAACTCCGCCTAGCGGTAGGGCGCCGGTTGCCCGCTCGGCCTGCACCGGGGTGCGGCCGGGGGTCCGAGGGGTGTCCCCGGTAAGGCACAGCGGCAGACACCGTACCGCCACCGGCCGGCGTTCAGCGGAGCAGGATCACCTCGGTGACCGTGCCGGGCTCCGCGGAGGTGACGTCCTCGGGCAGCACGATCAGCGCGTCCGCCTGGGCGAGGGCCGCGATCAGATGCGATCCGGAGCCGCCGACGGGGGTGACGGTGCCCGCCTCCGCGTCGTACGTGCCGCGCAGGAACTGGCGCCTGCCGGGCGGCGAGGAGAGCGCTTTGTCGGTGTTCAGCGTGGCCCGGACGGTTGGGCGGGTCACCTCTTCCAGGCCCATCAGTGTGCGGATCGCGGGCCGCACGAACAGCTCGAACGAGACGTACGAGGAGACGGGATTGCCCGGCAGCGCCAGCAGCGGTGTGTGCTCCGGGCCGATCGATCCGAAGCCCTGCGGCTTGCCGGGCTGCATGGCGAGCTTGCGGAAGTCGATGCCGCTGCCCGGCTCGTCCTCGTCGCCGACGGAGGACAGGGCCTCCTTGACCACGTCGTACGCACCGACACTGACCCCGCCCGTGGTGACGACGATGTCCGCGCGGATCAGCTGGTCCTCGATCGTGGCGCGGAGCGAATCGGCGTCGTCCGCGACGGCTCCGACCCGGTAGGCGATCGCCCCGGCGTCGCGCGCGGCGGCGGTCAGCGCGAAGCTGTTCGAGTCGTAGATCCGGCCGCCGGTCAGCTCCTCACCGGGCTGCACGAGTTCGCTGCCGGTGGAGATGACGACGACCCGCGGCCGCGGACGCACCTTCACGGTCGAGCGGCCGATCGCGGCGAGCAGCCCGATCTGCGGCGGCCCGATCACCGAACCGGCCCGCAGCGCCAGATCGCCGGGCTGCACATCGCTGCCGCGGGCCCGGACATGGGCGCGGGCCGCGACCGGGCGGTGGACGCGGACCTCGCCGCCCGCGACCTGCGGGGCGTCGCTGTGGGCGCGCATGGTGTCCGCCGGGCCGCCGCCGGTACCGCCGTCGGTCCACTCGACCGGGACGACGGCCTCGGCACCGGCCGGCAGCGGTGCGCCGGTCATGATGCGTGCGGCCTCGCCCGGTCCCACGGTCTGGTCGCCGGAGAGCCCGTCGCTGCCCGCCGCGATGTCACCGATGACCGTGAGCACCGCGGGGAACTCCTCGCTGGCGCCTTCGACATCGGCGATCCGGACCGCGTACCCGTCCATCGAACTGTTGTCGAAGGGCGGCAGGGCGATCTCCACCATGACGTCCTCGACGAGGACGCAGCCCTGGGCCTCGGGCAGTTGCAGCTCGATGGGTTCGAGCGGCCGCACGGCGCCGAGAATGTCTTCCAGGTGCTCGTCCACCGACCAGATCGTGCTGCTCAAAGTGCTACATCTCCTCGGTGACGTATCTGCGGAGCCAGGTCCGGAACTCCGGGCCCAGGTCTTCACGTTCGCACGCGAGTCTGACAATGGTACGCAGATAGTCGCTCCGGTCGCCGGTGTCATAGCGGCGTCCCTTGAAGACGACACCGTGCACCGGGCCGCCGATCTTCTCGTCCACGGCGAGCAGCTGCAGCGCGTCGGTGAGCTGGATCTCGCCCCCGCGGCCCGGCTCGGTCCTGCGCAGTATGTCGAAGACGGCAGGGTCGAGGACGTAGCGCCCGATGATGGCGAGATTACTGGGCGCATCGGCCGTTTCGGGCTTCTCCACCAGGCCGGTGACCCTGACGACATCGCCCTCGACGGTGGTGTCGACGGCCGCGCAGCCGTACAGATGGATCTGCTCCGGCTCGACCTCCATCAGCGCGATGACGCTGCCGCCCTCGCGCTCCTGGATCTCGACCATGCGGGCGAGCAGCGGGTCGCGCGGATCGATCAGGTCGTCGCCGAGGAGGACGGCGAACGGCTGGTCGCCGACGTGCGGTGCGGCACACAGCACGGCGTGGCCGAGGCCGCGCGGGTCGCCCTGGCGGACGTAGTGCATGGTGGCGAGGTCGCTCGACTGCTGGACCTTCTGGAGCCGGTCGGCGTCTCCCTTACGGGTGAGCGCCGACTCCAGCTCGTAGTTGCGGTCGAAGTGGTCCTCGAGCGGACGCTTGTTGCGGCCGGTGATCATGAGTACGTCGGAGAGACCGGCGGCCACCGCCTCCTCGACGACGTACTGGATCGCGGGCTTGTCGACCACAGGCAGCATCTCTTTGGGAGTGGCTTTGGTGGCCGGCAGGAAGCGGGTACCGAGTCCCGCGGCCGGAATGACAGCCTTGCTGATCCTGGGGTGCGACTGAGTCATGCGCGCAACCATAACCGGTGAGTATGGGCGGAAGATGAGCTTCCGGTTAACTTTGTACTTCTATATGCACATACGAGAGATGCGCAGGTGCACGTTGAACACCGACATGTCCGGAAAGGCCTCGCTCAGGCGTCAACTACTCGCCTCGCGAGCCCTCCTGAGCAGCGAAGACGTCGAAAATGCCGCGATGGTTCTGTCCCGGGGCGCAGTCGGTCTCACCGAGCTGGCCGGGGCCCGCACCGTCGCCGCCTATGTCTCGGTCAGGAGTGAACCGGGAACCCGCGCGCTGCTGGACGCGCTGCGCGCGCGGGGCGTACGGGTACTGCTGCCGGTGCTCCTCCCGGACAACGATCTGGACTGGGCGCCGTACGAAGGTGCCGGCCGCCTCCGCCCGGCGGGCCGCGGGCTGCTGGAGCCGGACGGTCCACGGCTCGGGCCCGACGCCGTCCTCGACGCGGACGCGGTCCTGCTGCCGGGCCTCGCGGTGGACGGACGCGGGATGCGGCTCGGCCGGGGCGGCGGTTCGTACGACCGGGTGCTGGCCCGGCTCGCAGCCGCGGGGGCGCACCCCGCGCTGATCGTCCTGCTCTACGACAACGAGGTGGTCGCGACGGTTCCCGTGGAACCGCACGACCACCCCGTGGACGCCGTGGTGACGCCGGCCGGAACGCGGCGCTTCACCGACTGAGCCCGGCCGGCACCGCGCCGGGCCCGTCCCCCGCGGTGCCGGGTCCGCCGCCCTACGACGGCTTGAGCGTCAGCGTGTGCTTCGTCGACTTGGCCACGGCGTTCGTCCCGAAGGACCAGTCGAGCAGATCTCCGTCGGCCCACTTGTCGGTCTGATCGGTGTAGTGCGCGCTGAACGCGTGACCGGACGCACCGGTGAGGTTGATCCAGCGGGACTTGTCCCAGTCCCCCACGTTGACGACCATGCGCATCGACGGGACCCAGATGACCTCGTAGCCGCCCGCCGCGTTCCAGCCGCTGGCGTTGACCGCGGCCTCGCCGCCGCCCAGGTTCCACGGGCCGCGGTTGAGGGCCCGCTGGAGCAGATCGGGGCCTTCGGTACCGAGGGTCTGGTTCTTGAGGGTCAGCTGGTGCAGCCGGCCCCAGCTCCAGGTGGAGATGTCCTTGCCGAGCTTGGCGGTCAGCTCCCAGCGGGCGTCCTTCATGGCGCGGGCGAACAGCATGTCACGGTTCTCGGTCGCCTTGTCCTTGCGGTTCTCCGGCGCCTTCCACCAGTCGTTGTTCTCGTCGTCCATGAGGTTGGCGACCACCTGGTACCAGCGGTCGCCGCCGTCCGGCTGCGCCGAGTCCGCGTCGCGCCGACCGCACTCGCGAACCGGCTTGTCCTGCTCGTCGACCGGGCCCGTGCTGTCGGCCGGGAGCACGGTGAGGCATTCACCCTTGACCCGCATCTCCTTGGGCAGCTTGTCGCCGAAGGACAGCTTCAGGATGTTGCGCCAGACCGCGTTGAAGTACGCGGCGGCCGCCGAGTCGGGCTCCTGGGTGTAGTCCCAGCCCTCCAGGAGCTTCTGCGCCTCGCGCACGCTCTTGTCGGAGACATTGATCTTCATCAGTTCGGGCACCAGCTTCGCGGCGATCTCGCTGGTGTTGTCCATCTGCATCTTCTGCATGTCTTCGGTCGAGATCTTTTCGCCGCCCTTGATCTTCGACTCGATGAGGTCGCGGATCCGCTGGCTGCGGGCGCCGTAGCCCCAGTCCTTGGTGAGCATGGGGCGGTACGTCTTCTCGTCGATGACGGCCTGGTTGGCGGTGACGATGTAGCCGCGCTTCGGGTTGTACTCGTACGGCAGCTCGTCGAACGGGATCGGGTCCTTCTTCCAGCCGTACTCCGAGGTCCAGCCGGGGCTCGGCATCGTGCCGTCGCCCGTCTTGCGGACCGGGATCTTGCCGGGGGCCTGGTAGCCGATGTTGTTCTTGTTGTCCGCGTAGATGAGGTTCTGCGAAGGCACCTCGAAGTGCTCGGCAGCCGCGCGGAAGGTGGTGAAGTCCTTGGCGCGGTCGAGCTCGAAGACGGCGTCCATGGACTTGCCGGGTTCCAGCGCGGTCCACTTCAGGGCGACCGCGTAACCGTCGGCGCGGTCCGGCGCGGCGTTGGTGACGGGGGCCTTCTGGCCGACCTTCTCCAGCTCGCTGCTGCGGTCGGAGATCAGCGGACCGTTGTTGGTCTCGCGCACGGTGATGTGCCGGCTCGCGCCCCCCGCGACCTTGATGGTCTCCTCACGGGTGACGAACGGCTTCACCTTGCCGTCGTACTGGTAGCCGTCGCCGGAGACCTTCTCCAGGAAGAGGTCGGTGACGTCGGCGCCGAGGTTGGTGAACCCCCAGGCAATGTCCTGGTTGTGACCGATTATCACGCCCGGCATGCCGGAGAAGGTGTACCCGGCGGTGTCGTACTGGCAGGTCGGCTTGATCTCCCGGCAGTGCAGCCCCATCTGGTACCAGAGCGAGGGCAGCTGCGGCGCCAGGTGCGGGTCGTTGGCGAGCAGCGGCTTGTTCGTCGTCGTATACGTGCCCGAGACGACCCAGGAGTTGGACCCGATGCCGTTGCCGTTCGGACCGAGCAGCGCGGGGATCCGGTCGAGGGTGTCGGAGAGCGAGGCGAGCTGGGTGTTCACCCCCTCGGTGGCACCCTGCACGGTGTTCGCGCCGATGCCGGAGGTCGGCGTCGCCTTCGGGTCGAACGTGCCGGTGGCCGGCGAGATCGCGCCCTCGCTGACGATCGGATCGTGCTTGTCGTACGGGTACGCCGGGTACAGGTCCTCGATCTGCTTCTTGCTGAGCCTGCTGGTCATCAGCGAGCGGTCGATCTCGTCCTGCATGTTGCCGCGCAGGTCCCAGGCCATCGCCTTGAGCCAGGCGACCGAGTCGACCGGGGTCCACGTGGTCGGCTTGTAGTCGTTGGTGAGGCCGAGCGCGGCGTACTCGACGGAGATGTCCTTGCCGTCGCGCCCCTTGAGGTAGGCGTTCACCCCGTCCGCGTACGCCTGGAGGTTCTTCTTGGTGTCCGCGGACAGGACGGTGTCGTACTCCTCCTGCGCGACCTTGCGCCAGCCCAGCGTGCGCAGGAAGGCGTCCGTGTCGACCTGCCCGGAGCCGAACATCTCGGAGAGCCGGCCGGCCGTCATATGACGGCGGACGTCCATCTCCCAGAAGCGGTCCTGCGCCTGCACGAAACCCTGGGCTCGGAACAGGTCGGCGTCGGAGTCCGCATAGAGCTGCGGGATCCCGTAGCTGTCGCGCTTGACGTCGACATTGCCGGCGAGGCCGTCGATCTTGATGGAGCCGTTCGTCTGCGGGTACGAGGCCCGCACTGTGGTTACGGACCAGAACGCGCCGTAGCCGATACCCGCGACAAGCGCCAGCACCAGGACGATCACGATCAGGCGGGCGCGTCGCCCCTTCTTCTTGCCGGTCTTCTCACCGGCAGAACCGGAAGAGCCGGAAGAGGCGGTTGTGTTGGCGGGCATCGCTGTCCTTCGAGGGGCAGGGTGGTCCTGGGAGTGCAGGAGCAACCATAGGCGCAGCACCGAAGCGGGTCCGACGCGGTATCGGGATACATCGAATCGAAGAGCGATCGCACGAACGCTCGAAGCCGTCAAGAAAGCGTTAAAGATTAGGTAAGGTAACGAAGTACCGGCCGCCGGAAGACGATTCGGCAGGCGTACGCAGGGAAGGAACGGCCACTGACTGTCCACGCGCTCAACGAACTCCTGCTCGTCTGCTCGCTCGTACTACTCGTCGCCGTCGCGGCGGTACGCATCTCGTCCCGCAGCGGGCTCCCCAGCCTGCTCCTGTATCTCGGCATCGGGATCGCCATAGGGCAGGACGGGATCTTCGACGTCAAGTTCAACAATGCCGAACTGACCCAAATGTTCGGCTATGCCGCTCTTGTCGTGATCCTGGCCGAGGGCGGCCTCGGTACGAAGTGGAAAGAGATCAAGCCGGCGCTGCCCGCCGCCGCGATGCTGTCGACCGTCGGCGTCGCGGTGAGCGTGGGCGTCACCGCGGCAGGGGCGCACTATCTGGTCGGCCTGGACTGGCGACAGGCGCTGATCATCGGCGCGGTCGTCTCGTCGACGGACGCCGCAGCCGTCTTCTCCGTGCTGCGCAAGGTGCCGCTGCCGGCCCGCGTGACCGGCGTGCTGGAGGCCGAGTCCGGCTTCAACGACGCCCCCGTGGTGATCCTGGTGGTGGCCTTCTCGACCAAGGGACCGGTCGACAGCTGGTACCTCCTGGTCGGCGAGATCGCCCTGGAACTGGCGATCGGTGCGGCCGTCGGCATCGCCGTCGGCTGGCTCGGCTCGTTCGGACTGCGTCATGTGGCCCTGCCCGCGTCCGGTCTCTACCCGATCGCGGTGATGGCGATCGCCGTGGCCGCGTACGCGGCGGGCGCCATGGCCCACGGCAGTGGCTTCCTCGCCGTCTATCTGGCCGCGATGATCCTCGGCAACGCCAAGCTGCCGCACTGGCCGGCCACCCGCGGCTTCGCCGACGGGCTCGGCTGGCTGGCCCAGATCGGCATGTTCGTCCTGCTCGGTCTGCTCGTCACACCGCACGATCTGCTCGACGACTTCTGGCCCGCGGTGGTCGTGGGTCTGGTACTGACCGTGGTGGCGCGCCCCATGGAGGTCTTCATCTCCCTGATCCCGTTCCGGATGTCCTGGCAGGAGAAGGTCCTCATGTCATGGGCGGGGCTGCGCGGCGCCGTACCCATCATCCTGGCGACCATTCCGATGGTGTCCGGGATCGAGGGCTCCACCCGGGTCTTCAACATCGTCTTCGTGCTCGTCGTCGTATACACCCTGATCCAGGGACCGACGCTGCCCTGGGTGGCGAAGGCCCTCAAGATC
The DNA here is from genome assembly GCF_053599875.1 of Streptomyces sp. NPDC005151. Taxonomy (NCBI): domain Bacteria; kingdom Bacillati; phylum Actinomycetota; class Actinomycetes; order Kitasatosporales; family Streptomycetaceae; genus Streptomyces; species Streptomyces sp. NPDC005151. The sequence continues at coordinate 10,365 of NZ_JBSFYR010000044.1, forward strand.
GCCGAGGACCCGTCCGAGGCCGCCGACCTGGGCATCGAGTCGGCGCCGCTGGAACGGCTGCGCGGTCATCTGCTGTCGGTGGCGATCCCCGCGAAGTCGAAGATGCACGGCGTGGAGGTCGCCGAACTGCGACTGCCCGCCGGCGCCGCGGTCACCCTGGTCGTACGGGAGGACAAGAGCTTCGTCCCCGCGCCGTCGACGGTGCTGCGGCGCGGGGACGAACTGCTGGTCGTCGCGACCGATCCGGTACGCGACGCGGCGGAGTCGCGGCTGCGGGCAGTCGGCGAGGGCGGCAAGCTGGCCAGCTGGCTGGGGACCGACGGGGGCAGCAGAGGGACCAGCAGCGGCGCGAGGGCCCATCACTGACCATCCGAAGCGCACGACCAGGAGTCTGCGCACAATCGCAGGCAGACGAGCAATCCTGCCTGTAGTATGAAGGAAACCTGATCGACCAACTCTGCCTGATGCAGAGCTGGCGCGACCGTATGGCGGTCGTGGCGTCCTCCGCCTCTGCAGCGAGCGCCCGGCATCTACCGCAGTTCCGCGCGAAGAAGACAGCTCTCGGCAGCCCCCGTACGGGACCGGCACCCAGCAGGTGCGGACCGGCGGGGGCACCGCTACCAGGCGGCAGAAAGGCATGGACCGTGGCGTCCACGGTCTCCGACCGCCCCGGTTACCAGCAGCTGCTGCGCACCCCGGGTGCGTGGACCTTCCTCCTGCCGGGCTTCGCGGCACGGCAACCCTTCGCCATGCTGACCATTGGCATCGTGCTGCTGATCCAGCACACCACCGGTTCGTACGGCAGCGCGGGTGCCGTCGCCGCTGTCACCGGCGTCTCCATGGCGCTGTTCGCACCCCAGAGCGGCAAGCTCGCCGACCGCATCGGCCAGCGCGCCGTACTGCTGCCGGGCGTCCTCGTGCACGTGGCGTCCGTATCGGCACTGACCGCACTCGCCCTGGCGGACGCGCCGCTGTGGCTGCTGTTCCTGGCCGCCGTTCCGACGGGTGCGTCCATCCCCCAGGTCGGGCCCATGGTGCGGGCCCGCTGGGCGGCCCTGCTGGGCGCGGCGCCGGGCCGGAAGGCCTCGCCGCTGATGTCGACCGCCGCCGCCTTCGAGTCGGTGACGGACGAGTTCACCTTCGTCATCGGGCCGGTCCTCGCCACCGCGCTGTGCACCGGCGTGCACCCGGCGGCCGGGCTGATCACGGAAGCCGCGCTGACGCTGGCGGGCGGGCTGTTCTTCGCGGCGCAGCACCGCACCCAGCCCGCGGTCCGCGCCGCCGCGGCCGGCGCCTCCGGACAGCGCGTCTCCGCTCTGTCCGTGCCGGGCGTACGGGTGCTCGCGGTGGCCTTCCTCGGGATCGGATCGGTCTTCGGCGGCATGCAGGTCTCGCTGACCGCGTTCGCCGAGGAGATCGGCCGGCCCGGCGCGAACGGCCTGCTGTACGGGATCTTCGCGGCCGGCAACATGCTGGCCGGGATCGCCTGCGGCGCCATCGCCTGGAAGAGCGGGCCGCGGCGCAGGCTGATCGCCGGGTACGCGGCGCTGACGCTGACCGCCTCGGGGCTGTGGGCGGTGCACTCCGTGCCGCTGCTGGCCGGGCTCGGGCTGCTCGTCGGGCTCTCCATCGCACCCGCGCTGATCAGCGGATACACGCTGGTCGAGACGCTGGTCCCGGCGTCCGCGCGGACCGAGGCGTTCACCTGGCTGACGGGCTCGATCGCGCTCGGCCAGGCGGCTGGGGTGACCTTCGCCGGACGGCTCGCGGACGCCCACGGCGCGAGCACCGGCTTCGTGGTGCCGCTGGTGGGGACCGTGCTGGCACTCGTGACCCTGGTGACGCTGCGTTCGCGGCTGACACCGGCCCGCGCGACCATCATGGCCGCACGCGGCTCGGTTCACCGCGATCCTGTCGCGGCCAGAAAGTGACGATTCATGCGCTCGCTCGCTCAGCGGAATACGTCAGTGTGACTCCTCCGCCACATATGTGGCAGCTTTTCGCTCAGGCCAGCGGCCCTCACGACGGCCAAGCCCTGACCGCTGCCCTTCAGGCAGGTGACAGGCGTTACTGCAAACAGCGGCCCGTAGCAGCTACCATTGAGGATTGTTAGCACTCATCGAGTGAGAGTGCCAGGAGGAAGACAAGTGCCGACCTATCAGTACCAGTGCACCGAATGTGGCGAGGGCCTCGAGGCGGTGCAGAAGTTTACCGATGACGCTCTGACCGTGTGCCCGAACTGCGAAGGACGTCTGAAGAAGGTGTTCTCGGCGGTCGGCATTGTCTTCAAGGGTTCCGGTTTCTACCGGAACGACAGCCGCGGCTCTTCGTCGAGCAGCGCGCCGGCGTCGGCGTCCGCGAAGGCATCCGGTTCCGCTTCATCGACTTCCTCGACGGGGTCGGACGCGAAGTCGTCCGCTTCCTCGTCCTCCGCTTCCTCGTCCTCCTCCTCGTCGTCGTCCTCCGCGTCGTCGTCGAGCGGTACGTCGGCTGCCTGAGCCGAGGTACGCACCACGCTTCACCGAGGACCCCGCCGATCCGTTCGGCGGGGTCCTCGGCGTTTCCCGCCCCCGCTAGTGTGATCGCATGGTGAACGCAGAGATCGGTGTCATCGGCGGCTCGGGCCTGTACTCCTTCCTGGAGGACGTCACCGAGGTTCGCGTGGACACCCCGTACGGACAGCCGAGCGATTCCCTCTTCCTCGGCGAGATCGGCGGCCGCCGGGTCGCCTTCCTCCCCCGCCACGGACGCGGCCACCATGTGCCGCCGCACCGGATCAACTACCGCGCCAACCTGTGGGCGCTGCGGTCCGTCGGCGTACGTCAGGTGCTCGGCCCGTGCGCGGTCGGCGGGCTGCGCCCGGAGTACGGACCGGGGACGCTGCTCGTACCGGACCAGATGGTGGACCGCACCAAGGCCCGCACGCAGACGTATTACGACGGGGAGACCCGGGCGGACGGGGTGGCGTCGAACGTGGTGCATCTGGGCTTCGCCGACCCGTACTGTCCCCAGGGGCGCAAGGTCGCGCTGGCGTCGGCCCGCGGCAGGGGCTGGGAGCCGGTGGACGGCGGCACGCTCGTCGTCGTCGAGGGGCCGCGTTTCTCGACCCGGGCCGAATCGCGCTGGCACGCGGCGATGGGCTGGTCCGTGGTCGGGATGACCGGGCATCCGGAGGCCGTGCTCGCCCGCGAACTGGGGCTCTGCTACACGACGATGACGCTGGTGACGGACCTGGACGCGGGTGCCGAGGCAGGCGAGGGCGTCTCCCACGGGGAGGTGCTGAAGGTGTTCGCCGCCAATGTGGACCGGCTGCGGTCGGTGCTCTTCGACGCGGTGACCGCGCTGCCCGCGGAGGGGGATCGCCACTGTCCCTGTGCGCATGCGCTGGACGGGATCGAGACGGGGCTCGAACTGCCGTAGGAGGGTGCCCCGATGGCGGGTGGGTGACGGAGTTGTCCACATCGCGGGGGCTGTCCACAGGGCTCAGCGGGAATCTCGCGGAAGGCGGAGAGTGAAGGGCGTCGGCGTTCGTCCGGACTCCGCGCTCCTCACGACTGGTGGTGTTGGCCATGTTCCCGCCCGCTTCTGTGACCTCTTCCTCGTCTCATGTACGCCCGTCCGTCCCGGGTCCGCCGGTGTCGGCGCCCGCGCCCTGCGGGGTGCCCTCGTTCGCGCCGTTACGGGTGCGCGGGGGCGGGGGGCGTCGGCTGCGGCGTGCGATGTGGCGGCAGCGTCGCGCGATGGCGGCCGGGCTGGCGCTGACGGCTGCGGCGCTGGCCGCCGCGGGATTGGGCGGCGGTGAGGCGCCGGGCGGTGCCGGGGGCGCGGCAGGTGCCGGGCCGGGAGTGAAGCGACGGCCGGTTCCGCTGGTGTCGGCACCGGTCCGGATCGCGGATGCGGCAACCGTCCGGCTGCTGCGCCCCGGCGACCGCGTCGATGTGATCGCGGCAGAGGGCGCCGGGGCCGATGCCAGGGTGGTGGCGAAGGGGGCCCGGGTGGCGGCGGTGCCGCGGGCGCCGGCCGACGGCTGGGCCGAGGATCCCGCGGGAGGTCCTGCGGCGGGCGGCGCGCTGGTCGTACTGTCCGTGCCACGGAGCACGGCCGCGTCGCTGGCCGGCGCGGGGATCTCGGCCCGGCTGGCGGTGACCCTGTGCTGAACCCGACCCACCGCCCTCTGCGCACTGATGCGCCGTCAAGCAACCGGCCCGGAGGCATGGATCGGGTGGTTCTGTCTCGTACTGCCCCAGGTTGCGGAACGGTTCGCTCCCCCTGCGGCCCCCGCGTCGGAAGACTCACTCGTGAGCGAGAAGAAGAAGGCCGGCCCGGGGGAGGGCTTCAAGGCCTTCCTGCTGCGCGGCCATGTGATCGACCTGGCGATCGCGGTCGTCATCGGGGCCGCATTCACCAACATCGTGAACGCGATTGTCAAGGGCGTCATCATCCCGCTCGTCGGCGCGTTCGGCACCAAGGATCCGGAGAGCTTCGGCTCCTGTCTCAAGGGACCCTGCGTCACCGACCCGAAAACGGGCGAGACGACCGAGGGCATCCGGATCCTGCGGGGCTCGGTGCCCAGCGCCACGGTCAGCTTCGTGATCACAGCGGCCGTCGTCTACTTCCTGATGGTGCTGCCGATGGCCACGTACCTGGCCAAGCGGGCGGCCATGCAGGCCGCCAAGGACGGTGTGCAGGAGACGCTGGAGGTCAGCGAGCTGGAGGTGCTGAAGGAGATCCGCGACGCGCCCGTATCACAGCGCGGCGGGCCGACGGGCGAGGGCCGCGGTCAGGACCCGGGGCGCGGGCACGACGAGTAGCTCAGACGTGGTGGGGCGGCTTCTCGTCGAGGAAGCGCGCAAGGTCGGCGCAGCCGTCGCCGACCGGGGCCCGCTCACCCCACCCTCGGTCCGTATCGTCCGCGGACTGCTGGTCCAGTGGATCGTCGAAGATCAGAGCCGGCTTGGGCTTCCTCTGTTCCGGTTGTACGGGGTGTGCCGGCTGTGTCGGTTTCGAATCGCGCGGTCCGGAGGCGGGGGCGGTGCTCATATCTCCAGGGTACGGCGGCTCTCCCGGGTACGGCAGCGGTCAGCGATCCTTCGGGTCGAGCATCCAGAGCCCGAGGACGACGGCGAAGGACAGGCAGAGGAAGCCTGCGCCCCACCAGGCCGTTGCGGTGTTGCCCTCCATCCATTCGTCGACGATGACCGTCAGGCCCCAGAGCTGGCCGATGACCACGGTCATGGCGAGGGTCAGCCGAGCCGTCAGCTTCGCGGAGCGCTCGGGCTCCTGGTCGGTTCCCGCTCCCGGGCCTGGACCGGTGTGGCGGACCCGGGGGTCGCCGTAGCCGCTGGTGGGGCGGATCTGCGGATAGCGCTCATGGACAGGTCGGTTCAGCTCCGGTCGGGCACTGCCCGGGTGGTACTCCGGGTATTCCGGGTCGGCGTACTGCTGGGCGTCGGTCATGTGCGCCTGCCCGGGGTCTCGGCTCCAGTGGCCTCGGCACGGAACGCCGCCACGCCTCCGGCGCGGGCGCCCGGGGCATCGGCTCCGGGGCCGTCGACGCCGCCCCTGACTCCGGGACAGCCGATCCGGGAGGCGAGGTCCGGGCGTTCGTCACTGATCCGGCGGCACAGGCTGTGTTCGACGCTCTCGCCGGAGCGAGTGGTGCCGATGGCCCAGATGCTGCCGTCGGCCTGCTCGGTGAGCACCACCTTCGGCAGCGCACGGGGCGGTGGACCCGCGGTGACTTCTCCGGTACGGGCGTCGAAGACGCCCTCGTGGCAGGGGCAGTAGAGCTCCCCCTCCGCACCGCGGTCCTTGCGCCAGAGGACCGCGCAGGCGAGATGGGTACAGATCGCGGAGTAGCCGACGAGGGTGCCGTCGTCCAGCCGGACGGCGACCGCCTTGTCCTCCTCGTCCGGGTAGCTGAAGGCGAGGGACTCGCCGGGCAGGAGTTGGGCGGCGATCCTCCTCGGCCCGGGCGCCTTGCCGTCCTCGGGATCCCCGTGGCGCGGAAGCACCCCGGAGGCCACGCCGAGCCCGCCGACCGCCAGCCCGCCGGAGACGGTGGCGACGATCCGGAGGTAGTCGCGCCGGGTGGTGAGGGAGTCGGCGGCGATCCGGTCGCGCAGGGCATCGCGCGGGTCCCCGCCGGGGTGGCGGTCCCCTGCGGGCGGCTGTTCGGTGACGCTCATCGGCGGACGTCCTTCCCGTTGATCTCGACGACGGGAAGGCCGCCGGGCACCGGCCACTGGACCTTGTCGGCCGGGACGACCATGGCCACGCCGGTGCGGACCTCGCTCTCCCCGAAGGTGAAGGTGTCGGCGACCTGGACGCCGGGCCGCTCGGCCTGGAGTTCCTCGACCGTGCCGTAGAACAGCGCCCCGGTCGGGCACACGGTGGCGCACATGGGGGCGAGACCGTAGGCGGTGCGGTCGTAGCAGAGGTTGCACTTCATCTGTAGCTTCGCCCGGAGGTCGATCTTCGGTACACCGAAGGGGCAGGCGTTGACGCAGTTGGCGCAGCCGATGCAGCGGGTGGTGTCGGCCTGCTGCACCACACCGTCGGCGGTGACCAGGATCGCGTCGGCGGGGCAGACCTCGGCGCACGGGGCGACCGGGTCCTCGCAGTGCATGCAGACCGTCGGAAGGGAGGCGACGGAGTGGCCCTCGTCGGTGTAGTCGAGGTGGATCATCGATGTGCCGCGGTGCGAGTCACACTCGCGGCAGGCGGAGACACAGGCCTGGCAGCCGATGCAGCGCCCCGGGTCGATGAAGATCGTTCTGCCCATCATGCGGGCCTCAGCCCCTCTCCGAGGTGCCACGGCCCTGCGGGGCGGTGGGTGGCAGCGGGTCGGTACGGGAGAGCTGGGTCCCCGGACAGGCGACTTGGCCGAGGGCGACGGGTGGTGCGGGGACCTCGTCGATCCTCTCGGCGTGTTCGATGCGGCAGGCGCACACCTTGTACTCGGGGATCTTGGATCTGGGGTCGAGGGCGTCGATGGTGAGGGCGTTGGCGGCGGTGGGGACCGGCCAGTGGTACGGGATGAAGACGGTGTCGGGGCGGATCGCCTCGGTGACCAGGGCGGGGAAGACCTCGCTGCCGCGCCGGGTGACGACGCGGACCGGTTCGCCGTTGCGGAAGCCGTGGGAGGGGTGGATCTCGGCCCAGGGGCGCGGGGCCTGTTCGACGAGGGCGCCCAGCCGGCGGGTCTGATTGCCGGAGAGGAAGTGCGCGACGGTGCGTCCGGTGGTGAGCGACATGGGGTGCTCGTCGTCGTACGGGTCCATCGGCGGGTGCCAGTCCACGACCTGCAGATGGATCTTGCCGTCGGGATGGTAGGTCCGGCCGTCCTCGAAGAGACGGGGGGTGCCGGGGTGGTCGGTGGTGGGGCAGGGCCAGGCGATGCCGCCGGTCTCCTCCAGCCGTTCGTAGGTGATGCCGTAGTAGTCGTTGACGGTTCCGGCGGAGGCGATCCGCAGCTCGTCGAAGACCTCGCGTGCGCCGGCGAACGCGAATTTGTCGCCGACACCGAGCCGTCGGGCGAGTTCGCACATCACCCAGGTGTCGGTCCGCACCCCGGGGGGCGGGTCCTGGGCCTTGTTGTGCTTGACGACGCGGGCCTCGGCGTTGGCCATCACCCCTTCGTCCTCGGCCCAGGTGGTGACGGGGAAGACGACATGGGCGTTGACAGCGGTCTCGGAAAGGAAGAAGTCGAATTGGGCATGGAACTCGGTGGCGTCGTACCCCTCCTTGACCACCTTGTAGTTGGGCAGGGAGACGAAGGGGTTGTTGCAGATGCCGATCAGGCCCCGGATCTCGCGGCGCTGCATCTGCCAGACCATTTCCATCATCGAGGTACCGGCGGGCGGGAGTTCGGACTCCTCGATGCCCCAGATCTCACAGATCTGCCGGCGGTGCTCCTCGTTCGTGATCGAACGGCCGCCGGGGAGGAGGTCGGACTTCTGGCCGTGCTCGCGGCCGCCCTGCCCGTTGCCCTGGCCGGTGAGCGTCCCGTAACCGGCGCCGGGCTTCCCGATGTGGCCGGTGGCGGTGCAGAGGTTGATCACGGTGAGGCAGTTCTCGACCCCCTGCGAGTGGTGTTCGATGCCGCGGGCGTGCCAGGCCATGGCCTTGGGGGCGCGGGCGAAGGTGCGGGCCACCTGGACGATCTGTTCGGCGGGGACGCCGCAGATCTCGGCGGCGCGGGACGGCGGGTACTCGGCGGCCTTGGCCCTGACTTCGTCCCATCCGGTGGCGTGGGCGGCGAGATAGGCCTCGTCGGTGAGGCCCTCCTCGATGACCACGTTCAGGACGGAGGTGAAGAACGCCGAATCGGTGCCCGGTTTGAGGGCGACATGGATGTCCGCGGTGCGGGCGATCGCTGTCTCGCGTGGGTCGATGACGATCAGACTGGCGCCGCGGTCCCGGGCTCCCCACACGTACTGGGTCATCACGGGGAAGCACTCGCCGACGTTGGATCCCGCGATCAGCAGGCAGTCGGTGAGCAGGATGTCGGAGAACGGGTTGCCGGCCCGGTCGATACCGAAGGCGAGCTTGTTGGCGCCCGCCGCGCTGACCATGCAGAGCCGGCCGTTGTAGTCGACGTGCCGGGACTTGAGGGCGACCCGGGCGAACTTGCCGACCAGATACGTCTTCTCGGTGAACAGGCTGGCTCCGCCGAGGAGCCCGAAGGCGTCTCTCCCGTAGGTCTGCTGGATGCGCTTGATCTCGGAGACCGTGAAATCGAGTGCCTCGTCCCAGGACACCTCGCTGAAGGGTTCGTCGCGGGAACGGCGCATCATCGGGACGACGAGCCGGTCGGGGTGGTTGACCTGCTGGTACGCGTTGATGCCCTTGGGGCAGAGCCGCATCCGGTTGATGTCGTGGTTGCGGGGTTCGACGCCGAAGACCTTTCCGCCGCGGTCGACGCGCAGATACATCCCGCACTGGACGCCGCAGAAGCAGCAGTGGGTGGGGACGAGGGTCTCGCCGTTCTGGTCGGCGTGCCACTGGTCGGCAGGGATGCCGCCCGCGTCCCGGAAGGCCCGGGTGCCGGGCGGGGCGAGGGACGGGTCGAGCGGGACGGCCCTACGGGGGTCGTCGGCTCGCGGATCCGCGGTCACTTGAAGCCCTTCTTCACCTGGGAGAGGTAGGCACTGCCACGCAGGACCCGCTTGCAGCGCGGGCAGTATTCGGCCCACTCGTCGAAGCCGAGGCTGAGATCGCGCATGGTGCCGCGGAGGTTCTCGACGTACGGGCCGGTGTCGATGGGCTCCTCGCAGCGACGGCAGCTGAAGATCTCCTGGTCCTGCAGGCCGGTGTACTTGAACAGCTGCATACCGACCGCGGCCGGGCGCTGGACGATGTGGAAGAACTTCCCGAACGGGATGTAGACGAGGGTGAAGACCACCGACACCATGTGGAGGATCGCCAGGAATTCGTATCCGCCGCCGTGCAGGAAGATCGACGAGAAGGTGAGCAGCAGACCGGTCACGGAGATGACGATCAGCGCGATCAGCGGCACCAGGTCGTAGGCGAAGCGCTGGCCGGTGATGGCGCCGCGGTCCTTCATCCGGCGCCACAGGAAGTACGAGGCGCCGGGGATGACCAGCACGGCGGCGAGGTCGAGGCCATGGAACATCAGCCAGCCGAGGACGTTCAGCGAATCGAAGCCGATGATCTTGAAGCCCCAGATGCGCATCTCGTAGCCGGGGCCCGAGCCGTTGCCCGAGGTGAAGGTGAACCAGCCCCAGGTCAGCGGGAAGGTGATCAGCGAGGCGAGGATGCAGCCCCAGAAGATCAGCTGGTGGGCGGCCCAGCGGGCATGGGAGCGGGCGCCGAGGAACTTCTGGAAGCCCAGATAGGTGGCGATCATCTTCGGCAGGGCAGTGGGGGCCCTGCGGAAGTTGGCCATCGAGAAGAAGCTCCGCCGGCCCTGCCGGAACAGGCGCCGGGCGCCGGGCGCGGAGACCCAGACCGTGTAACGGTAGGCGACACCGAAGGCGAGGAAGACCGTGGCGACCGCGTACGGGAGGAGGGCGGAGTCGAAGTTCTCCAGAAGCCGGCTGCCGAAGACGATCGCGAGGATCAGCAGGGCGCAGACGACGACGCCGGCCGCGGTCGCGCGGAAGGTGACGGACATGGGAACGCCGGCATTGGCACCGTCCGGGGCAGGCGGTGCGGCTGCCGGTGCGCCTGAGGCTGCGGCTTCTGGTGGCTCGGTCACTCGGCCACCGTAGGGACGTATGGGGTCATTAGTCCTGTTTTAGTCAGCGGTGGGGTGAGCCCGTCGCCCGGACGGCGCGCAGCCGGGCTTTCGGGCGGCGCGCAGGCCGTGCGACGCGAAGGGACGACGCGGACGGTGGACCTCCTTGGCCCGCGCCTTCCGACGTCGTCCGTACGCCTCTCCATCCGCTGCCTTCCTTGCACTCCCGGTGTCCGCCGATCAGGGCCCGCACTGACCCTCGACGCAGGATCCGACGTTCCGGCCGGCACCGCCCGGCTCCGGGCTTCACGCCCCTCACACCTGCGGTTTCGTTCGGGACTGTGGACCACCGTCCACTGGTGAATGCATGCGCAAGAATCTCCGGGAGGCTTTCCCCGATCGGGCTGCGCGTCCCGGCGCCCGCCCTCGGGGCGGTCTGCTGTGCTGGGACGCATGCCCCGGATGACTGCTCGCAGCCGCACCGAGGAACACCGCGCCTCGACCCCGCTGGAGCTCTTCTTCGACCTGTGTTTCGTCGTCGCCGTCGCCCAGGCGGGCGGCCGTCTCGTGCACGCCGTCGCCGAGGGGCACCCCGGCACCGGGATCGCCGGCTATCTGGCGGTGTTCTTCGGGATCTGGTGGGCCTGGGTCAACTTCTCCTGGTTCGCCTCCGCGTACGACACCGACGACGCGCTGTACCGCGTGGTCACGTTCGTCCAGATCGCCGGCGTGCTCATCTTCGCCGCCGGGGTGCCACGCGCCTTCGACAACGGGGACTGGGCGCTCGGCGTCATCGGATATGTGGTGATGCGGCTCGCACTGACCAGCCAGTGGCTGCGCGTGGCCCACCGCACCGAGGGCGCGGAGCGCACGGTCGCACGGCGGTACGCCACCGGCATCGTCCTGGTCCAACTGGGCTGGATCGGCATGCTGTTCGTGCCCGCCGGTGCGAACGGCGCCCGCAACGCAGTTTTCGTCGTGCTCGCCCTGTGCGAGCTGGCGGTCCCGGCGATCGCCGAGCGCGACCTCGGGACGAGCTGGCATCCGCACCACATCGGCGAGCGGTACGGGCTGTTCACCATCATCGTGCTCGGCGAGACGATTGCCGCCGCGACGGTCGCCGTCCAGGAGGCGGCCGACGAGCACGAAGCGCTCGACGAACTGCTGCCGGTCGCCGCGGGCGGGCTGCTGCTGGTCTTCGCCGCGTGGTGGATCTACTTCGCCGTGCCGATCCACAGCTATCTCCGCGGCAACAGGCAGGCGTTCGTCTGGGGATACGGCCACTACGTGATCTTCGGCTCCGCCGCCGCGATCGGCTCGGGCATCGAGGTCGCGGTGGAGGAGGTCATCGGCAAGGCGCATGTGTCGACGACGGCCGCCTCGGCCGCTGTGACGGTCCCCGCCGCGGTCTATCTGCTGACGGTGTGGCTGGTCCACGCCCGCCACTTCAAGCGCGACCTCGCGGAGCAACTGCCCCTCCCCCTGGCCGCGGTGGCCATCCTTGGCTGTACGTTCGCCGGGGAGTGGGCGGTCTTCGCGGCCGGTCTGGTGGCGGCCGCGACGGTGGCCGTCGGGGTGTCGCTGTCGCGGCGCCCGGCACCGGGCGCACCGGCCGCCGCGGTTCCGCCGAACCGGATGTGAGGAGCACGGGATGACCGGACAGGATGCACAGTTTCCGCTTTCACCGGCGGCAGGGGCGGTGGACGCGCTGACCGATGTCGCCGGGCTGCGCGTCGGTCATGCGCAGGTGCCGGGCGACGGCGCACTGAGCGGCACCACTGTCGTCCTCGCCCCCGAGGGCGGCGCCGTCGCGGCTGTCGACGTACGCGGCGGTGGCCCCGGCACCCGGGAGACGGACGCACTCGACCCGCGCAATCTGGTGCAGCGGATCGACGCCGTCGTCCTGACCGGTGGCAGCGCCTACGGTCTGGACTCGGCGTCCGGCGTGATGGCCTGGCTGGAGGAGCAGCGGCGGGGTGTGCGGGTCGGCCCCGATCCGTCGCAGGTGGTGCCGGTGGTCCCGGCCGCGTGCATCTTCGACCTGGGGCGGGGCGGCGACTGGCGGGCCCGCCCGGACGCCTCGACCGGCCGCGCCGCCGTGGAGGCCGCAGCCGGTACGGAGTCGGGGGCCCCGGTCGCGGAGGGCGGGGTCGGTGCGGGTACGGGCGCCGTCGCCGGTCAGCTCAAGGGCGGCGTGGGCACGGCGAGCGTGCGGCTGCCGTCCGGAATCACGGTCGGCGTGCTGGTCGTGGTGAATGCGGCGGGCTCCGTGGTCGATCCGGTGACCGGGGTGCTGTACGGGGAGTACGGCGCCGCGGAGCCGCCCGTGCACCCCGCGGCGGGGGTCCACGAAACCGCCGTGCGCCGCCTGGCCGAAGCACGGGAGGCGAACGCGCTCCCCACGCTCAACACCACGCTCGCCGTCGTCGCCACCGACGCGGATCTCACCCGGGCGCAGGCACAGAAGCTCGCGGGCACGGCGCACGACGGGCTGGCGCGCGCCGTGCGGCCCGTACATCTGCTGACCGACGGGGACACGGTCTTCGCGCTGGCCACGGGCGAGCGCCCGCTGCCGCAGGAGAACCCGATCACTCTGAACGAGCTCCTGGCAGCGGGCGCGGACACCCTGACCCGCGCCGTCGTGAAGGCCGTACGGGCGGCGGAGGGCGTCGACCTGCGCCCGGACGCGGGCGTCCACCCCTCGTACAGCGATCTCTACGGCCCCCGCTGACCCACCCGCCGCAGTCGGGCGCCCACCGACTCGCCATCCGCAGAAGGAAGTTCGGACGAATCGCCAGGAACCTTCCGCACGCGTCATACGTTTTCAGGAACCCCGGTCACGATGTCGGACCCAGGGACTACGTTAAGCACGCATCAAGTAACACGCGGCGACGGCCTGGAGACAGCACCTTGAGCGATCCGTACGAGACAACCGAGCAGCATCTCGACCGACTCCTACGACGGGCACTCAACTCTTTCGACCTGCCCGACTGCACGGTCGAGCAACTCGGGACCGCGCTGGCCCACAGCAGCTCCCTGCACTCCTCGCACCACAGTTCCGTGCTGCATCGCGAAACCTACCGGCACACGTACCTGCTGGCCGACGGCTCCGCGCTCACCTTGTGGGAGCTGGTCCACAGCACCGCCGGGGACGCGGCGGACCCCCGGTCGCGGAGGCAGCCCGTCCCCCAGCACCACGAGTTGTACGACGACGAGGCGGACGTCCATGTCGCCGCTGCCCGGCTGTCCGGCAGCTTCTCCGACGTACCCGCGTTCGGCGAGGACGGCCCGCAGGCCGACCTGGAGATACTGACGGTCCTGATGGCGGCTCCGCCGGCCCCGCTGCCCCGGATGTACGCGCCGGACAACTCCGCGGACCACGCCCGCCGGGTCCTGCGCCGCGCGGAGAACAGCGACGGCCCGGGCGAGGAGACCGCGCGCCTCCTGCGGGCCGCCTTCGCCCACCACATCACCCAGATCTTCGGCAGGCAGTGCCGGGTCGACGGGCGGGACGCCGGCTTCACGCTGTACGAGCACGCATTCCTGCTCCTCGACGGCAGTGAGGCGAGCCTCTGGGAGGTCGAGCACACGGCGACGCCGGACGGTCGCCACATGTGCGAGGTGTACGGGGCCGAGAAGACGGCACGCGAGGCGATGGAGAGCCGTACGCGCATCTGCTGACCGCGGCGCTGCCCGCCGCCGCCCGTTCGCCGAGGGACGCTGCCGCCGAGCCGCACGCAAAGGTGCCCGCACCCCCGAGGGGGTGCGGGCACCTTTGCGTGCGGGCAGACACCTTCAGGACGTCAGCACGGGCTCCTTGGCCACCTCGCCCGGCACACCGTCGGCGTCCTGGACGTCCTGGACGTCCTCGCCGCCCTCCACGTGCTGGCGCGGCCGCGCGGGCAGCGCGAACATCACCAGGAAAATCACCGCGAGCACTCCGGCCACCCACCAGAGCGAGTGCTGGAACGCCTCGGCGAACGCCGGACCCACCGCGTCCGGCGCCAGCCGGTCGCTGATCGACCCGAAGAAGACGACCGAGACGAGTCCGAGCCCCAGCGCGTTGCCCATCTGCTGCACGGTATTGATCAGCCCGGACGCCGACCCCGAGTGCCCCTTCGGCACCTCGGACAGCACCACGTCCGTCAGCGGGGCCACGATCAGCCCCATCCCGATCCCCATGACCACCAGCGGCAGAGCCATCTGCCAGGACTCGATGGACATGCCGTACCGGTCGGACTCCCAGATGTAGAGCAGCACCCCGGCGACCATCAGCAGCGCACCCGCCTGCAGCACCTTGCGGCCGAACCGGGGCACCAGCTTCTGTACGGAGATCCCAGCGGCGAACGAGACGGCGATCGAGAACGGGATGCCGGTCGTGCCGGCCCGCAGCTCGCTCCAGCCGAGACCGATCTGCATGTACAGGGTCCAGACCAGGAAGAAGATGCCGAGGCCGATCCCGAAGGTCAGCTGGACGGCGATGCCCGCGGCAAAGCTCTTGACCCGGAACAGCGAGATTTCGACGAGCGGCGAACCGTCCTTGCGCGCCTTCCCCCGCTCGAACAGCACCAGGACCAGGAACACCAGCACGCTGCCGATCATCGACGCGTACCCCCACAGCGGCCAGCCCAGCTCGCGCCCCCGGGTCAGCGGGTAGAGGAGCATCAGCAGCCCCAGCGTCACCAGTGCGACACCGACCAGGTCGAGGCGGAGCGCCTTCGGAGCCTTGGACTCGGTGATGAACTTCCGGCCCAGGACCAGCCCCGCGATGCCGACCGGCAGGTTGATCAGGAAGATCGGCCGCCATTCCAGGCCGGCGATGTTCCACTCGGTGAGCAGCGCGCCCAGCAACGGTCCCAAGACCGCGCCGAGACCGACGATCGCACCGAAGAGGCCGAAGACCTTGCCGCGCTCGTGCGCCGGGAACGTGGCGTGCACGATCGACAGCACCTGCGGGACCATCAGCGCCGCCGTCCCACCCTGCAGGATGCGGGAGGCGACCAGCATCTCCGGGTTCGCGGCGAAGCCGCAGAGCGCCGAGGCCAGCGTGAAGCCGCCGATGCCGATGAGGAAGAGCCGCTTGCGGCCGTAGATGTCGCCGAGCCGGCCACCGGTGATCAGACCGGCCGCGAATGCCAGGGCGTATCCGGCGGTGATCCACTGGATCGAGCTGAACGAGGCGCCGGTGTCCCGCTGGATGCTCGGGATGGCGATGTTGACGATCGTGACGTCGACCAGGTCCATGAAGGCCGCGGTCATCACGATGGCGAGCGCGAACCACCGGCGCCGGTCCGACGGATCCGAGGACACCGCGGGAGCGGCCGCCGTGGACGGCAGAGGGGATTCGGAAGAATTCATACGACGAAGTTAGAGGCCCATTAGGTCAGATGATGACCCAATGGGCGGGCATCCTGGATCCATGACCGATACCCCGGCACGACTGCTGAATCTGCTGTCGCTGCTCCAGACACCGCGTGAGTGGCCGGGCAGCGAACTCGCCGAGCGGCTCCGGGTCAGCCCGCGCACCATCCGGCGCGACATCGACCGGCTCCGCGACCTCGGCTATCCCGTCGAGGCCTCGCGCGGCTCGGTCGGCGGCTATCGCCTGGTCGCGGGCGCCGCCATGCCGCCGCTGCTCCTCGACGACGAGGAGGCGGTGGCCATCGCGGTGGGGCTGCGGGCGGGCGCCGGGCATGCCATCGAGGGGGTCGACGAGGCGTCCGTGCGGGCGCTGGCGAAGCTGGAACAGGTGCTGCCGTCACGGCTGCGGCACCGGGTCTCGGTCCTGCAGAACGCAACGGTGCCGCTGGCCCGTGGCGACGGTGCGACCATCGACCCGCAGACACTGACGGTGATGGCGGCGGCGGTCACCGGACAGGAGCGGCTGCGGTTCACCTACCGGGCGGGGGACGGCGCCGAGACGAAGCGGCTGGTCGAGCCGTACCGTCTGGTGAGCACGGGGTGGCGGTGGTACCTCGTGGCGTACGACCTGGGGCGCGAGGCGTGGCGTACGTTCCGCGTCGACCGGGTGAGCGAGCCGTTCGCCACGGGGGCCCGCTTCACCCCGCGCGAGCTGCCCACGGGCGACGCCGCGGAGTTCCTCACCGGCTCCATCCAGCGCCGGCAGCCGGAGCTGGCCGTCGAGGTGAGCTTCGCGGCCCCGCCGGAGTTCGTCACCGCCCGGCTGCCCTCGGCGTTCGGCCCCTTGGAGCCGACCGGCGAGCACAGCTGCCGGCTGCGTGCGGTCATGGCGGACTCGCTGGAGTGGGTGGCGCTCCGACTGGCGCTGGTCGACTGCGATTTCACCGCTCACGCGCCGCCGGAGCTGGTGGCGTATCTGAGTGAGCTGGGTGCCCGTCTGACCCGCGCGGCCGTGCCGCCGGAGTCACCACCGGCGGAGCGGCCTGCCCGGCCCGGCGCAAAAGAATGAGCCCCGGCGCCAGGGGGGGGTGGGCGCCGGGACTCAGCTCAGGGGGTCCGTACGAAGCGACCCATATCGGAGGCTACTGGACGCGGGGTCACGCCGCAGCGTCAAAACCCGTGTCGTGGGCCATTCGCTTCAGTTCGAGCAGCGCGTGCTTCTCGATCTGACGGATCCGCTCCCGGGTCAGCCCATGCTGCTTGCCCACCTCGGTAAGGGTCCGCTCACGGCCGTCCTCGATGCCGTACCGCATTCGGATGATCGACGCGGTGCGGTGGTCGAGCTTGCCGATCAGGTCCTCCAGCTCCTCGCTGCGCAGCAGCGTCATGACGGACTGCTCGGGCGACACCGCGGAGGTGTCCTCCAGCAGATCGCCGAACTGGGTCTCGCCCTCGTCGTCCACGGACATGTTGAGACTGACCGGGTCGCGGGCCCAGTCGAGGACGTCACCGACGCGCGTGGGCGTGGAGTCCAGCTCTGCGGCTATCTCCTCGTGCTCCGGGTCGCGCCCGTGCTCACGGTTGAACTCGCGCTGCACACGGCGGATCCGGCCGAGCTCCTCCACCAGGTGGACGGGGAGCCGGATCGTACGGGACTGGTCGGCTATGGAGCGGGTGATGGCCTGACGGATCCACCACGTCGCATACGTGGAGAACTTGAAGCCCTTGGCGTAGTCGAACTTCTCGACCGCACGCACCAGGCCTGCGTTCCCCTCCTGAATCAGGTCCAGCAGGGGAAGACCTGCCCGTGGGTAGCGGCGGGCGACAGCAACCACCAGTCGGAGGTTGGAACGGATGAAGATGTCCTTGGCGCGCTCGCCCTCGGCGACCAGCGCCTCCAGCTCCTCACGCGTCGCTCCACCGGCTTCGCTCTCCACCGCACCGTCGAGGATCTGCCGCGCATAGACGCCCGCCTCGACGGTCTGCGACAGTTCGACTTCCTTGGCGGCATCGAGCAGCGGCGTGCGCGCGATCTCGTCCAGGTACATGCCGACCAGGTCGCGATCGGCGATCTCTCCGCCCACGGCGCGAACACTGCTTGCCCGGTTGGTCCCGCCACTGGCGGACGAACGACGGGCGACGGCACGGGTTGCCATGCGTGCTCCCTTGCTGAGTAGGTCGCGACACCCTCTCGGGTGCCCTGCATCCGATGGAAACAACGACTGGAATCCGGACAGAATTCCCATGGCTCGCATTCATTTTCGCGATCATGCAGTACCCTGTCCGGCCGCGAGGGGAGTACACATGTCGGAGCTCCGTACAGAAGTGCAGGTCAGGCCTGGCATCGAGGGCGATCTGGTGGCTCTCACGGACATCTACAACCATTACGTACGTGAGACCGCTCTCACATTCGATACCGCCCCCTTCACACCCGACCAGCGGCTGCCGTGGCTGCGCTCCCACCCTGAAGACGGCCCGCACCGCCTTCTGGTTGCTCAGGATGTCCGCATTGTCGGCCCCGCATCAATCCTGGGCTACGCCACCAGCAGCGCCTTCCGCCCCAAGGCGGCATACGCCACGTCGGTCGAGGTGAGCGTGTACTGCGCGCCGTGGGCCACCGCACGCGGGATCGGCACACTCCTCTACACGTCACTCTTCGAGGCGCTCGCCGACGAGGACCTGAACCGCGCGTACGCGGGCATCACCCAGCCCAACGACGCCTCGGTCACACTGCACAAACGTTTCGGCTTCCACCATGTCGGTACGTACGCCGAGGTGGGCCGGAAGTTCGACACGTACTGGGACGTGGCCTGGTACGAGAAGCGGCTGGGGCCGGAGGCCTAGGACCCGGTGGGGTCGCGGCGTAGGTCCGCAGCCCGTTACCAGCGGCGGGCCCCGCGCCTAGCGTGTTCCGGCATGACCGACACGACAGGCAGGACAGACTCCACAAGCGCACCGGACACGGCACCGGTCGACCCCACCGGCACGCTCGACGAGGCGCTGGACCGGCTCCACGCCGCGGGCCCCGAGCGCAACGGCTGGCTGAGCAACCACGGCCCGATGGCCGTCGAGGCGCTCGTACGGCACGGCCAGGCACCGGCCGTCCACCGTTGGCTCGACCACTACAGCCACAAGCTGGAGGACATGCCGGCCCCCGCGACCCGGATCACCGCGGAGAACTGGCACGAAGCCCTGGGCGACCCGCGGAGGATCGCCGACTGGACGGTGTACTTCGCGCAGGAGACGGCCGGGCGCGCCTGGCAGGACGTCCTCACCGAATGGTGGCCGCGGCTGCTGCCGGGCATCGCCGCGGGCGCCACCCACCCCGTGATCCGGGTCGGCCACGCCGTGCGCACCCTGCTCGGCGGTGGAGCGAACGCGCCCCGGGTCGCCGAGCTCGCGCACGGCCTCGGCTACTGGGCCGGCCGCCACCAGCCGCTGCCCGCGCTGAACCCACCGACCTCGCTCGTGCCCGCGCCGAGTGCCGCGGCCGCGCTGGACGCCGTACCGCCGGTGGCCGACCGGAGCGGCGGCATCCGCGACCGGCTGGCGCGGCTCACCGCGTTCCCGCTGTGGCCGCAGCAGTTCGCGGACGACCCGGACGTGGCGCGCACCGGGCTGGCGGAACTGGTCAGGGCTGCCACCCACCGCTACGCCACCCACGGCCATGGCGAACCGATCATGCTGGTGCACGCCGCGACCGCACCCAACGCCGTGCTTCGTACGCTGCCCGCCCTCCCCCGTGAACTGTGGCCGCAGAGCCTGACCGCCGCCTGGGCCGCGAGCGCCGCGGTCACCGCCGCGTACAGCCCGGCCGACCCCGTCCCGTGCACCGCATCGCCGTCGGCATCCTCCGCGGACGAGATCTTCGCGCGGGCGGCGGCGCACGGCGACGACCACACCATCAAGTTCACCGACACCGCACTGGACGTCGGCGACACGACGGCCCTGGCCGCCGCGCTCCGCTCGATCGAACTGAACCCCCCGGCCCTCTGACCACTCAGCCGAACTGCACCGACCGCTTCGCGAGCCCCATCCAGAACCCGTCGATGATGCTGCGCCCTTGATCCAGCTCGCCCTCCGAGGCGCCCAGCGTCACGAAGAGCGGCGCGAAGTGCTCAGTGCGGGGGTGGGCCAGCCGCCCGGCCGGGGACTTGTGCTCGAAGTCGAGCAGCGCGTCGATGTCCTGCGCCTGCAGCGCCCGGTGCCCCCAGTCGTCGAACTCCACCGACCAGCCAGGGTTGCCGCCGCCCGCGTACCGCAGGGCTGCGAGGTTGTGGGTGAAGAAGCCGCTGCCGACGATCAGGACGCCCTCGTCGCGCAGGGGCGCGAGCTTACGCCCGATGTCCATCAGCTTCTGCGGGTCCAGCGTCGGCATGGAGATCTGAAGTACGGGGATGTCGGCGCCCGGGAACATCTCCACCAGCGGGACGTACGCCCCGTGGTCGAGCCCGCGGTCCGGGATGTCCTGGACCGGCGTACCGGCGCCGCGCAGCAGCTTGCGTACGCTCTCCGCCAGCTGCGGGGCGCCCGGGGCCGCGTACTGCACGCGATAGTAGTGCTCCGGGAAGCCCCAGAAGTCGTAGACGAGCGGGACGGTCTCGGTCGCGCCGAGGGCAAGCGGAGCCTCCTCCCAGTGGGCGGAGACCATGAGGATCGCGGTGGGACGCGGCAGCTCGGCGGACCAGGCGGCCAGCTGGCCGGGCCAGACGGGGTCGTCGGCCAGCGGCGGCGCACCGTGGGAGAGATAGAGGGCGGGCATGCGCTCCGCGGTGACAGTCATGACACTCCCCATCCACTACTACTCAAGGTAAGACCGACCGGCAAATGGAGGGCGGCGTCGCGGGGCTGGGCACGCACATCTGCCGCGTTGTCGTCAATCACCATGGCTCCGCCATGCCTGAATCCTCCGCCTTGCAGCTGCACGCACCCAGCCCCGCTCCTTCTCCCACCCCCCATTTGCCGGTCGGTCTAAGTCTTCTGCGGCGGCGGGATCAGCTTATTGAAGCTTCAAGTTCCCACCCCAAGAGACCTTAGCTCTATCTAGTTCAACATTCAAGAAAAGGTCGTACAGTGGAGTACATGACCACGGCATCCACCGGCGGGACCCGCTGGCTCTCCGACGAAGAACAGAGCGTTTGGCGCGCCTACCTCCACGCAACCACGCTCCTGGAGGACCACCTCGACCGCCAGCTGCAACGCGATGCCGGTATGCCGCACATCTATTACGGACTGCTCGTCCAGCTCTCCCAGGCGCCCCGCCGCCAGATGCGGATGACCGAGCTGGCCAAGGACGCCAAGATCACCCGCTCCCGGCTCTCGCACGCCGTCGCCCGGCTGGAGCGGAACGGCTGGGTGCGCCGCGAGGACTGCCCGTCCGACAAGCGCGGGCAGAACGCGGTCCTCACCGACGAGGGGTACGAGATGCTCCGACGATCCGCGCCGGGGCATGTCCGCGCCGTACGCCAGGCGATGTTCGACCGGCTCACACCGGAGCAGGTGAGCTCGTTCGGCGAGATCATGCAGGTCATCGCCACCGGCCTGGAGCCGGAGGGTACGGACGCCGACCTGCCCTGGCTCCGCTGAGCCGCCCTCGCGCTCCGATACGGGTCTGCCCCGGTTCCGCCAAGCGGAACCGGGGCAGACCCGTGTTCACATCACTTCACCTCGCGCGTCCCGCGTCAGTGCGCGACGACCGGCACCTTGAACTCGTCCTCGACGCCATCGGCGTCACCGGAGCCCGAGCCGGCCGGGGCGGTCGACGGACGCCCGGCGTTGATGAACGTCAGCGCGATCGCGGAGGCCACCACCAGGATGCCGACCGCCCACCAGATGGCACCGGTGAAGCCGTGCACCATCGACTGCAGCTTCAGCAGCTGCGGGTCGGTCGCACCGAGCGCGGCGTGCGAGGTGGCGTACGCCGTCGCGGCCGAGGCGGCGACGGTGTTCAGCAGCGCGGTACCGATCGCGCCGCCGACCTGCTGCGAGGTGTTGACCATCGCGGAAGCGACACCCGAGTCCCGCGGCTCGACCCCGTGCGTGGCCAGCGACATGGCCGGCATGAACGCCGTACCCATGCCCAGACCCAGCAGGAGCTGCGCCGGGAGGATGAGCGCCGCGTACGAGGAGTCGATCTCCAGCTGCGTCAGCAGCAGCATGCCCACGGCGGCGGCCAGGAAGCCCGGACCCATCAGCTTGCGCGCCGGGACCCGCGTCATCAGCCGTGCGCCGATCTGCGTCGAACCGGTGATCATGCCCGCGACCATCGGGAGGAAGGCGAAGCCCGTCCTGATCGGCGAGTAGCCCCTCACGACCTGCAGGTAGTACGTCAGGAAGAGGAACAGCCCGAACATCCCGATGATCGCCAGACCCAGCGAGAGGTAGACGCCACTGCGGTTACGGTCCATCACCACGCGGAGCGGCAGCAGCGGCGACGCGACCTTGGCCTCGGTCAGGACGAACGACAGGAGCAGCACACCGGAGGCGACGAACATGCCGATGGTCAGCGGGTCCGACCAGCCGGAGGACTCGGCACGGGTGAATCCGTACACCAGCGAGACCAGACCCAGCGCGGAGAGGAGCACGCCCGGGATGTCGAGCGAGGAGCGGTTACGGCTGCCGGCCGGCTCACGGATCACGAAGTACGCGCCCGCGGCGGCGATGGCGGCGAACGGGATGTTGACGAAGAACGTCCAGCGCCAGTTCAGCGTCTGGGTGAGGAAGCCGCCGAGGATCAGGCCGACGGCGCTACCGCCACCGGCGATCGCCCCGTAGATACCGAACGCCTTGGCGCGCTCCCTGGCGTCGGTGAACATCACGGCGAGCAGCGAGAGTGCGGCCGGGGCGAGCAGGGCGCCGAAGACACCCTGGAGCGCACGCGAGCCGAACAGCATGCCCTGGTTCTGCGCCGCGCCACCGAGCGCGGAGGCCAGCGCGAAGCCGGTCAGACCGACGACAAAGGTGCGCTTACGGCCCCAGATGTCGGCGATCCGGCCGCCGAGGAGCAGCAGTCCGCCGAAGGCGAGGGCGTAGGCCGTGATGACCCACTGCTTGTTGGCGTCGGTGATGCCGAGGGCCGTCTGGGCGTGCGGCAGCGCGATGTTCACGATCGTGGCATCGAGCACGACCATCAGCTGCGCGAGCGCGATGAAGGCCAGCGCTTTCCAGCGACTGGGGTCGGGAAGTCGGATATCAGCCGTTTTTGACATGGGAGTAGCCACCTAAGGACGCGCGTGGACGCGAGGAGTCGTGAACCGTGATCCGTGACCGTGAAGACGTGCACCCGGTCAGCGGTGAAAGTGGGAGAGGTGAGGGTGGTGGAAGTGGACGTGAGGCAGGTCGGGTGGTGAGGGCATGGCGTACACGCGGCCTACCCGGAGCCTGTCTCAGGAGCCGTGCACGGGCGTCATGAGCGATGCCGCAGATCCTCCAAGGTCGCCGCCGTCCCGGGCAGTTCGGACCGGGCCGGAGCCTCCAGGCCGTCCAGGAACAGCTGGAGATGACGGTGGGTGAAGCGGTCGATGCCCTGGCAGGCGATGCCGGGCAGCGGCCGGGTGAGCTGGGAGAGGCCGACCAGTACGTCACCGACGGCGATGTCGGTGCGCAGGCGCCCCGCGGACATGGCGCGCGCCACGAGCCCTTCGACGGCCTCTTCGAGGCGGCGACGCTCGGCGAGCAGTTCGGGATGGTCCCTGTCGAAGCCGCCGGACAGCATCGGGCAGAGCGCACCGATGCGTTCGTCGGCCGCCGCGTGCACGAAGCGGCAGAGCGCGGCGAAGGGGTCGGCCTCCTCGGCCACCGCCTCCTCCGCGCGGTCGGTGGTGCGGGAGGTGACCGAGAGGACGACCTCATGGGTCAGCGCTGCCCGGTCGGGGAAGTTCCGGTAGAGCGTGGCGTTGCCGACGCCTGCGCGGCGGGCCACCTCGTCGAGCGGCACATCCGGCCCGAACTCGACGAACATCTCGCGCGCGGCCGCGACGATCCGCTCCCGGTTGCGCAGCGCGTCGGCCCGCGGGCGGGGCGTAAGGCGCGGCACGGTTCCGGCGGCGGTGCGGGCAGCGGTTTTCACGAGACGGTCCTTCTCTTCCGGGTCTTCCTGGTCGTGCAGCTCTTGCGGTGGCCCCTGCGCGCACAACTTCGTGCAACCGGGGACCGTCTCCCCGTTTAGCAGGGGACACCAGGTTCAAACGGGGAATCCGTCCCCGGTTATTTCCCGCTCCGCTGTGACTTGGGTCACATCACATTGGCGGGAAATTACACCGATCGGCGCACCCAACGCGCGGCGCCGTACCGCCCGCCCGAGGGTGATTCAGAGAGCGCAGTCAGGGTCGGCCGACTGCCGCGGACCCCGAAGGCGCCTCTATGCAGCAGCCCCGCCGCCGGATACGCAACCAGCGCCACCCGGTCGCACTGGCGGGGGCAAGCGCCCTGGTCATCGGGGCACTGGCCTCCGCCAGCAGCACGCTCCCGCCGCCCGGCCAAGCCAGCGCGGGGCCGGTGGTCAGCACCGAGGCGGCAGGGGTCGGACCGTGCCGGATATCCGCGACGATGGGCGTGCAGATGTCGGAGGGTATGCCGACACCGACGGGGTACGCCCATTCCACGGGCCAGGTCCACGCACTGAACCTGATGATCGACTTCCCGGACGCGCCGGGAAGGGAGCCTGCGATGAAACGGCTCGCCGAATTCTTCCCGCAGACCACCAACTGGTTCCGTACCAGTTCGTACGGCCGGCTCATCTACCGGCCCGACGCCCCCGTGAAGAGCTGGCTTCGGATGCCTCTGCCGTTCTCGGCGTACGGGATAGGGCGCGGCTCACCGTACGAGCCCGGCTACCGGCACCTGGTCCAGGACATCGTGGCCGTCGCCGACCCGAAGGTGGACTTCAGCGCGTACGACCTGGTCAATATCCTGGCCACACCGAACGCCGGGCCCTCGGCCCTGGACACCGTCTTGTCCGTGACCTTCTCCGGCAACGACGACGCACCGCTCGCGGACGGTGCGTCGCTCTCCAACACGTCCTTCATCTACAGCCGCCAGGACGACGGCTCGGGCTCGTACACACAGACCGGCTACCGCGTGCTGCCGCACGAGAACGGCCATGTCTTCGGCCTGCCCGACCTCTACACCATGGAGGGCGGCGGTTCGGTCGGGCACTGGGACATCATGTCCGAGGACTGGGGGGCCAACAACGACTTCCTCGGCTGGCACAAGTGGAAACTCGGCTGGCTCGACAAGAACCAGGTCAGCTGCGCGTCCAAGCCAGGCACCACCGACCACGTCCTCACGCCCCTTGCCACCCGGGGCGGCCGGAAGCTGGCCTTCGTACCGCTGACCGGGGAGTCCGGCTACGCGGTGGAGGTACGGACCCAGGCGGGCAACGACCAAGCGATCTGCCGGCCCGGCGTACTGATCTACAAGGTCAGCTCCGACGTCGACACGGGGCAGGGTCCGATCTCCATCGCGGACAGCACCAAGGACAGCGGCGGCTGCACGCGGTTGCCCAATGTGCATGCCGAGCTCTCCGACGCCCCGTTCCAGCCCGGCCAGAGCTTCACCGACCGGACCAACGGCATACACATATCCGTCGTCGACAAGGACTCCAGGGGGAACTACCGGGTCCGCGTCACGCGCCTCTGATCACGTCCCCTCCTCGCTGCGCCTGAGGGTGCGGACCTCCTCGTCGACCAGCCTGCGCAGCTCACGCTTGAGGATCTTCCCGGTCGGGTTCCGGGGCAGTTGCTCGTCCCGCACGAGGACATGGGCCGGGACCTTGAAGGCGGCCAGACTCCGCCCGACGTGCGCCCGCAGCTCGTCCGCCGTGACGGTGGCACCGGGCCGCAGCCGGACAACCGCGGCGACCTCCTCGCCCAGGACCGGATGCGCCACCCCCAGCACCGCAGCGTCCTCGACGTCCGGGTGGTCGTGGAGCGCCGCCTCGACCTCCACGCAGTACACGTTCTCGCCGCCACGGATCACCATGTCCTTGATCCGGTCGACGATGGTGACCCGCCCGTCGCGCATCAGCGCGAGATCGCCGGTCCGGAACCAGCCGTCCGTGAACGCCTCGGCCGTCGCCGCCTCATCGCGCCAGTAGCCACGGACCAGCGACTGGCCGCGCAGCCACAGTTCGCCGATCTCCCCCTCGGGCAGCGCCTCGCCCGCCGGACCGGTGATCCGCACCTCGGTGACGGGTGTCGGCCGGCCGACACTGCCCGGGTGGAGCCGGTAGTCGGCACCGAAGTTGGCCAGGACGCCGCCGCTGGTCTCGGTCAGGCCGTAGCCGTTGCGCGGTTCGATCCGCTCGCCGTAGCGGGCGGTGAGCCGTGCGACCAGGTCGGGCGGGGCGGCGGCGCCACCCGTGTTCAGCATCTGGAGGCTCTCCAGCCGGTCGTCCGCCCGCTCGGCGGCGGCGAGCAGCTGAAGGGCGGTGGCCGGGACGCCGGCGTAGTGCGTGACGCCGTGCTCCCGGATCAGTCGGAGCGCCTCCTCGGCGCCCCACTTCTGCATGACCACGAGCGAGCCGCCCGCCGCCATCGCCGCGTAGAAACTGGTGAACGCTGCGACATGGAAGAACGGGAAGGTCATCAGCGTGACAGGCGCGGGCCCCTGTCCCGGGATGATCCCGCGGCCCAGCGCGGAAGCGGCCGCATAGAACCGCGGGTTGAGTGCGGCCCCCGCCTGGGCGAGCTGGGTGGCGACAGCGCCCTTGGGCCGCCCGGTGGTGCCCGAGGTATACATGATCGTCGCGTCGTCCTCGGGCCGGATCTCGACCTCGGGCGGTGCGGCGAGCGGATCGGGCGCGGGCAGGTCCTCGTACCGCTCGGCCCCCTCCGGCACCGCGCCGTCCCGGTGGTGGAAGACGACGACGCGCGCCCCGGCCTTCTCCGCCCAGGCGGCAACCCGCGGCAGCCGCTCACCGTCCACCAGCAGCACCCGCGGCTCGCAGTCGTCGAGCGCGTACACGAACTCGCCCTCCGTCCACCAGGCGTTGAGCGGTACGGCGACCAGACCGGCCAGCTGCGCGGCCCAGAAGGCGATCTGCCACTCGGGGTGATTGCGCATCGCGACAACGGCCCGGTCGCCGGGGCGGAGCTCGTACTCCTCGGTCATCCGGCACGCCAGTGCGGATGCGGCGGCGAAGAACTCCCCGTACGAGTAGCTGCGCTCGGCGCCGATCAGGAACGGCTGGTCCCCGAAGGCCCAGGTGGTCTCGACGAACTCGCGGAGGGTCCTGGGCCCGCTCGCATAGATGAGCGAGCCCGCCTGCATGCCGTCCTGAGCCCGCACGACAGCGAACGGCGCGCCGGGTCCGGTGAGCACGGCGTCGATTCGGGCGGCGGACGCTGCTGCAGCGGCGGGCGAGTCGGCGGAGGACGGGGAAGCTGCGGAAGCGGCGGCGGGGGTCGGATCGGGGTGCGGCACGAACGACCTTTCCAAGCGCCGGCTCAGGACTCCGCGACGCTATGCCCGCCCCCATCCCCCGTCAAGACACCGCCCCGCTCCTCGCTCCCCCTCCACCTGCTCCGCTGCACTCCTCCCACTACACCCTGCCGGCCCCGGGATGCGACGGAGACCAGGTGGGCCGACAAGGCGGAGGAGCCGCTGGGCAACTTCCTGCAGGGCATCGAGGAAGCCATCCTGCATCGCCAGGGACGACCACGGCCCTGACGACCGCGTGCAGGTCACCATCGCCTACAAACTGACCGGTGTTCCGGGGGCCGAGGCCAAGGACCTCGTGTGGCAGGCACGGGACGCCTGGCTGAAGCAGGGCTACAAGTACAACTCGTCGGGCGAGGTCGACTGGTCCGGCCCCTTTCCGTCGGTCTACATGCGGACGGAGCCCGACGACTTCTGGATGGACGCCGTGACCGGCGTCGTGGATCGCGCCAAGGGCGAGGGCCTCGCCTCTCTCAAGGTGACATCGCCCTGCTTCCTCCCGCCGGGGAAGTCCTCGGCGGCGACCACGGCCGACCCCGCCGCACTGGAGGACCCGGACCCGCAGGTCGACGATCCCACCACGCGCCGTGCCCTCGGCCACTCCAGCCGGATCTACGATGCCTTGCGGGTCGGGTCGGCGCCCACGCAGCCCGGGGAAGGCCTCAGCACGGTCCAGAACGAGTCCGGGACCTCGGTCCATCACACCTGGTCGACCGAGCCGCTGCCGAAGGACGAGACGGTACGGGCCTTGGCACGAGCACAGGCTCACTTCCAGAGCGCGGGATGGAACGTGCGCCACGTGCCGACGCGCGGGGACACCCCCGCGGTCGTCGCCCGCCACCCCGAAGAGGGCACGATCGCACAGGTCGCAGCCTCGACCACCGGCGCGGTGCGCGTCGCGGTTACGACGCCCGTCAACGGTCCGGCGTCCGCAGACGTCTGACATCTGGCCCCGTGTGCCGCTGACGCGGGGTCCGGTCGCGTTCCCGGATCGGACCGCGCGTGAGCGGCGACACCCTGGAGGCCACCCGGCTTCGACGGTCGGCTCGCGCGGCCCCAGCCGCTCGTTCCTCACAAGGGGCTCGGGTCAGGAAGCTGGGCGATCACCTCACCGTCAGACCCGACGGAAACGCCTGCGTCAGCACCCCGACCGCGATCCGGTCCGACAACCGCTCACCCGCAGACGCCTTGACCTGCCCCACCCCCGCCACACAGAAGACAACGAAGCCCAGACGCCTGAATCACCGGCATGGGAGCTGGGGGGTGTCAACTCCGTCGCCCGAGCCAAGATCATCCACGCCCTCGCGGCCTGAGCCAGAGCGCGCGTATCTCCGCCTACGGATCATGCACCACCCGCTACACTGACCGCGGTGGCTACGCCCTCACGGGCTGCCATCGCGCGCCTTCGTAGCTCAGGGGATAGAGCACCGCTCTCCTAAAGCGGGTGTCGCAGGTTCGAATCCTGCCGGGGGCACCATGCCTGACCAGGCACGATGTACCAGAAAGGCCCCTCGGAGTTGAGCTCCGAGGGGCCTTTTGGGCTTCAAGGGGAACGAAAGGGGAACGCGCCGTTATGCAGCGTCCTCCTGGGGAACGTCGGCAGCATCCTCTGGGGGAACGTCGGCCTTCTCTTCCGGCTCCGGGGCGAGGACCCGATGCGCCGGCAACTTGCGCGGAACGAGAGCAAGCGGCGCCTCGGCCTGGGCTTCCTCGAACTGCGGCAGCACCGAGGTGTAGGTGTCAGCGGTCAGCGAGAAGGAGGAGTGCCCGAGCAGCACCTGGATGGACTTCATGTGCAGGCCGGCGGCCAGAGACAGCGTCGCCGCGCAGTGCCGCAGGTCGTGCAGCCGCACCGGCGGCAGGTCGAGCTTCTTCATCAGGCGCATGAACACCTGCGACAGGTACTCGGGGTGGTATGCGGTTCCGTCCTCCCAGGTGAACACCAGGCCCGTGTTCTTCCAGGCTTTGGTGTTCGCCTCCCATTCGGCACGCTCCTTGTCCTGCCGCTCGCGCCACAGGTCCAGCAGGCTCCGCGTCTCCGAGTCGAGCTTGATCGTCCGCGCGCCGCTTTCGCTCTTGGGGGTGTCCTCCCACACGTCGTACGAGGACGCCACCAGCTGCTCACTGATGTGGACGGTGCCCAGCGTCAGGTCGGTCTCCGCCCACGGAAGGCCGACCGCCTCGCCGCGGCGCAGCCCCCGGAAGACCATCAGGTGGAACATCGGGTACAGGCGGTGGTCGGCGACAGCGTCCAGGAACTCCCCTGTCTGCTCTGGCATCCACACCATGACCTTGCCGGGCTTCTCGCCGGTCTGGCGCCACGCCTCGATCCGGGCCCGTGTCCATAGGACCGGTTTGGGGCGGATGTACTTCGGCAGGACGACGTGCTTCGCCCAGTTCTCGGAGATCAGCTTCTCCTTCACGGCGTCCTCCAGGGCGCCGGAGAGAGTGTTGAGCATTCTCACCTGCGTGCCGGGGCCGGCCACATGCCAGGGCTGGGCGCGGGCTTCCTTCAAAGCTGCCTTGGCGTCCTCCCACGCCCGGCGCAGCTCCTTGGGCCGGGGCCGCTCCTGGGAGTCCTTCCAAGCCGTGTGGGCGGCGCGTTCGGCCGCGAGGGCCTGGTGCGCCTTCACGTGGTTCTGTGCGTGGACTTCGTTGTCGGCCCACAGTTTCTCGAACATCGCCTGGACGTGGCGGGTGCGCAGCGACAGCAGCTTGGTCGCGCCGAGGTAGGGGATGAAGACCCGCTCGATGTAGTCCTCGTACCCCGCGCGGGTGGACCGCTTGAGGTCGACGCGCTTGGCGAACCAGCGGAGCAGGTAGTCCGCCACGGTTTCGTCGCTGAGGACGTCGACACCGCCCTGTGCGAGCTTCCACACCTTCTCGGCCTCGGTGGCCGCGTCCTTCTTCGTGCGGTAGCCGCCGTGCTTCGCCCGGGGCCGGCGCTTACCGTCCGGGCCGGGCGGCAGCTCGATGGAGTAGTACCAGGTTCCGTGGTCGCGCTGCTTGAGCTTGGGGCAGGTCTTGTCCAGGCGGACGATCTTCTGCTTGCCGTCGTCGTCCAGGACCGGCCTGCCGCCCTTGTCCACCAGCGGGCCCTTGCAAGAGCACCGTTTGTACGTCTTCTCCTCGAACACTGTCCCCCCAGCCCCTTCACTCCGTTTTCACTATGGGCGCACATTGTTCCCTACCTGACCTCGGCCAGGCTGCCCCTTACGGGGTTGCGGTGTATCGTGTGGCCAGGTTGGCGCGGGGGAGAACGCGACAACAACATGGCGACGAAGAGCACTACGACCGTCGATCAGCGCGGAATGAGCCTGGACGAGGTCTTGGCCCTGCCCGCGACCGTCAACGTCGTGACTGCCGCCCGCGTGTTGGGCATCGGCCACAACAAGGCGTACGACCTGATCAAGACCGGGCAGTTCCCTGTGAGGACACTGCCGATGGGGAACACAGTGCGCATTCCCACGGCAGCTTTGTGGGAGGCGCTGGGGGTCGGCTCGCTGCGACAGGGACTGGCGTCTGCGGGCCGCTGAGTTGAGTTTGGGACGGTGGCATGCCGCGCTTGTACGGCTTCGACAACCAGGCCCTGACGCGCGTACGCGCCCAGGAGCGGCAGGTCGTGCGCGCGGCTGTCGGTCGTCTCCGTGCGGGCCAGTCTCAGGCAGAGGTCGCGGCCTGGATGACGGCCGAGGGTCACCGCGGGACCATGGGCGGCGAGTGGAGCAGCATGACGCTCGGCCGCCTGCTGGACAACCCGGCGATCGCCGGGCTTGTTCCGGACCCCGACACGGGCGACCTGGTCGAGACCGGCCGCGAGGCGCTGATCACACCGGAGGAGTTCCGGTGGCTGCAGCAGCGCCCAAGCCGGCGCGGCAGCCTGCGCAGTGTCGAGCTGCGCGAGCCCGATCGCGAATACCTGCTGGCCGACGGCCTGGGACTGTGCGGTGAGTGCGCGCAGCACCTGGTAGGAAGCCGCACCAGTGCGGGGACGCCCTCGTACCGCGAGGGACGCGGCGGGTGCGGCAAGGTCCGCATCACCGCGTCGCTCCTCGAGGAACATGTGGCTGAGCACGTTCTGGGTGAGCTGCTGCGGCCGGGGGCGCTGGCCGCGATGGAGGAGGCCCGCGAGCGCATCGCCGTCGAGGCCGGCCAAGTGCGGGCCCAGATCGCCGCGTTGCAGGAGAAGCGCGCCGAGCTTGCCGAGCCGTACTCCGAAGGGCAGCTCTCGCGGGACGCGTTCGTCGCCGCCGACCGCCGCATCGGCGAGAACTTGAAGGTCGAGCGGGCGCGTCTGCGCTACCTGGAGCAGGCCGTCGGTGTGCCGTTGGGCGGGGTCGATGACCTGGCCCGCTGGTGGGAGCACGCGCCGTTCCGCTCGAAGCGGGCCCTGGTGCTGCTGCTGCTGGAGAAGGTCACGGTGTATCCGGCGCGTGCCCGCGGGGTGCGGGACGTCGACGATCGGGTGCAGTTGACCTGGCGCACCGCTATCGCTGCGTAGACGGTGCGCCGGGCACTCAGTCGCGCTCCTCTTGGTCCGGTGACTTGGCCCACCAGTAGATGACCTCGTTCAGCGTCCCGACGCCGAGCTTCACGCGCAGTTCGCGCAGTTGGTGGTTGAGCCAGGCCGGGCTGATGCCGAGGTTCTTCGCGGCCTGCTTCTGGTTGCGGCCCAGGCACAGTTCGCGCAGGATCGCCCGCTGGATGGCGTTGGTGTTCAGGCCGGGGCCCTGGCAGTTCGAGCGGGCGCCCAGCCACAGGTCGGCGCGTTCCCAGAACAGGTCGAAGACGTGGACGATCTGCGAGACCACCAGCGGATCAGTGATCAGGATCGCCTCGTCGGAGGACCCCTCGCCCTCGTCGGTGTACAGGGGTATGAAGGCCACGCGCCGGTCGAAGATGATGCTGCGCGGGAACCGGCCCTGGAGCGTACGGATTTCCCCGCCGGCGGCGGCCATGTCCTTTGCCCAGTCTCCGATGGTGGCGACGCGGCGTACAGAGCCGTGGTAGACCGTGCGCATCGACAGGCCGCGTCCCAAGGCGGCGCGGTCGCGTTCGAAGGAGTAGGCGAGGTCCTCGGTGGTGCGGTGGCCGGGCTGGGCGGCCGCGATCTCAGTGCGGGCTGTGCTGTGTTCGGCGGCGATGCGCTCGTTGATCAGTTGACGGCCGATCAGGTGCTGGACCGACTCGCTGCCGGGCCGGGTCCCTTGGTAGCGGTCCCGGAGGTTTACCAGGAAGTCCGGCATCGCGCCTGCGAACGCGGTCACCGCTTCCAAGTGGGTGTGCATGAGCCCGATCATGCACAGTGCGGCGTACTGGGGCTCGATGGCGGTATAGCTGTCCGCGTCGGCCGGATCGGAGACGGTCAAGCCCATGTGCAAGAGAGAGTCAAGTCCCGGGGTTTCAGGGGCTAGAGACTCGCCGTTGAGTATGCGCTGGTATGCGGTGACCCCATGCTCGGACACATCCGGCAGCAGGTCGGGAACTTGTGGCACCTAACAACCTCTGAATTGTGCGAGTGGTGAAAATACCGCGTATGCGGTTCTTGATCATTTCACGAGACCGCTACAAAATCGTGACTTGGGTGCTTGCAAGCCACACGTAGGTGACCGGGGGGTCTGGCGGCCTTGTTGCTGCCGCTGCTGCCGCTGCGCGCCCGTTTCGCTCTCATCGTTTCAAGGCAGGGGTTTCCATGGTCATTTCCCGAACTGTTCGCATCGCAGCCGTTGTTGCGCTGGCTGTGCTGGCCGGATTCTTCGCGGCCGGGCAAATCCACGCGCAGGACGGAAAGGTGGTCGCCGGGGACACCACCTGGTCCGCCCCGGCCGACACCGTCCCGGCCGACGAGACCGCCTGGCCTGTTCCGGCCGACACCACCTGGTCCGCCCCGGCCGACGGCGAGGCGGGTGGCGGCGTGGTTCCGGTCGTCCCCCGCGACACGACCTGGTAGGCCGCCAGTGGTGGCCGGCCGGGCGCCGTAGAGGGGTCTTATGGGCGCTCGGGGGAGGCCAGTTGGCCGCCCTTGTGGGAGATGTTGCACGGCCTCGCCGCACGAGGAATCTACGCGCGGTGTGGGTGTCAGGGGACGGCAGTAACGAGGGCGGGGACCCCGCCTTAGGGGAGGACCGAAGTGGCAATCGATCCGGCACGCATCCGCAGGCGCATGTTGGAGGCCGAGGAGTCCGGCCGACGCGGCCTGGGGGTGCAGGAGGCCCGCGCGGCATGGCGCGTGCTGACCGTCGTGATGGACGAGGAGCCGCAGGAACAACTGCGCAGCGATGTGGTGGCGCTGGTGCAGGCGAGCTGAGCAACCCCCACATGCGTCGAGGCGGGCATCCTTGGGTGCTCGCCCCTTCACATGCCCCTGACCTGGGGTGATGGCCCAGAAATTTGTGGCCCCAAAGCGGAAATGCCGCTAGAATAAGGGCATGAGGAGGGGGGCGTCCCCCCTCCCGACCGGCCTCTTGGAGCAAGCCGTGACGATCCGCACCATCGCAATCGACAAGATCCACCGCAACGAGCGTCAGCCCCGCGAATACTTCGACGAGGCGGCCCTGCAGGAACTCGCCGACTCCATCAAGCGGTTCGGCCTCATGCAGCCGATCGAGGTCCGCCGCGACCGCGACGCCGACGCCGGCGGCTACGAGATCGTCGCGGGCGAGCGCCGCTGGCGCGCCCACCAGATCGCCGGAATCACCCAGATCAAGTGCATCATCACCGACGACGAACTGAGCACCCTGGAGCGGTTCAAGCGGTCGGTCGCCGAGAACATCAACCGCGCCGACATGACGCCGATGGAGGAGGCCAAGGCATTTCGCCGCATCCTGGACGACCAGGAGGGCGCCGAGCCGGGCGACGTCGCTAAGGAATTCGGCAAGTCCACCCAGTACGTGAACCTGCGCCTCGCCCTGCTCGACCTCACCGAAGAAGTCCAGCAGCACGTCAACTCCGGCGCCATCGGCACCCAGGCCGCCGTGCAGATCGCAGCCCTGACCCCCGGCAACCAGCGGGCAGTCATGCACAAGTGGGCCAAGGGCGCCTTCAGTGGCGACAACGAGCTGGTGCACTTCGCCTACGCGCTGAAGCAGCAGCAGAACCAGACCTTCGCGCTGATCTTGGAGGACATGAGCGAAGAGGAACGTGAGGAGCGGCAGCGCGAGCGCACCACCACCCGCAAGAACATCGACAACATCGAGCGGGTGCGGGGTCTGCTGGAGGACCTGGCCAAAGCCGACCCGCAGAAGCTCGCCCTGGCCTTGGAGGGCGAAGTCGGCGCCCGCCTGGAGCAGATGGACCGCGTGGCCGACGCTGTGCAGAAGGCCCGCTTCAACCTGCGGCAGGCCAAAGCCCACGCCGAGGCCCGCGACATCGTCCTCAACCCCGACGCCGAGGCCAAGCGCCTCGCCGCCCCGGCCCAGCCCAAGCCCGCTCCGCCGGTCAAGCGCACCGCCGCCAAGCCCGCTCCCCCGGCCAAGCCGGAGCTCGTGCCCACCGCCTGACCCGCCACGGCCCGCCCCCGCCCCAGGGGCGGGCCGCCCGCCTGTACCGAACCAAGGAGAGCCCCGTGAGCGACAGCACCGAAGGCCGCGACTGGCTGCGCATGCAGCGCGGCGACTTCACTGGCCGCACCAAGATCAACCAGGACGCTCTGTTCCTCGTCGACGAGCCCGACGCCTGCGGCACCGAGACCCTGGACGGCCTCGGATTCGGTGCCGCCCTGTGGGCCGCCCAGCCCGACACGCCCCCGACCAGCTCGGACACATAGATGTGCCACAACACTCGATCGTGGTACGTTCTGCGCGTTGATCGGGAACGGCTGCAGCCGCGGGACCGGCCCATCAACAACGCCGTGGCATGCGGCATCCCCCCTCGGTGTCTGGCGGGTGGCAACCCCCCCGCGCCCTACCCGCCAGACGCCGGCACCGCCCATGCGGAGCCACACGGGGACGCCGCTCCACGCACCCGCGATTGGACCCGCCCGGCCCTCCAGGCCGGGCGGGTCGCCGCGTACTCAGGAGAGACATCGTGACGACTGCGACCTATCGCACCGACCACGCCGCCGACCCCGAGCTGTACGAGCGGCTCATGCGCGAACGCTATGGACCGCTGCCGAAGCTCCTGGCCGAACTAGCCCGGCCCAGGCCCGAACCACCCGTCCGGAGAACAACGAAGATGCCCGCGCTTTCACCGACCATCCCTGAGCCCAACCCCGACCCCGAGGCCGACGAGCACTACGCCGAGCTGGCGGCCGGGATCGAGGAGGCCGGTATCGGCCGCTGCCCCCGCATCGCGAAGGAGGAGCGCCCCCCGCCGTACCCCGGCGCGACCTGGTGCAAGTCCTGCGACAGCTGGTGCACGCCGCAAGGCATGTGCCGCTGCAACAACCGGTAGGCGAAGGACGGTTGCGCTACTTCCACGGCGGTGTCCCCGGGCTGCGGCCCGGGGACCTCGTCACCCCGCACCCCCCGAGGGTCCTCGACGGCTGCGCCGCCCGCGCACAAGGCCTGACCGCCACCCTCGGCGGCAAGACCATCGACCCGCCCACCGGCCGCCCCGACCGCGTGTACATCACCACCGACCGCGAGTACGGCCGTTTCTATGCCTCACGCTGGTGGTACGGCGACCTGTACACCGTCGAACCGGTCGGCGAGCCGGAGCCCTCCACCGAAGACCCCTTCCCCTCCTGGTGCGTCCCCGAGGCCCGCGTGGTCTCCGTCTACGACCGGGCCGTTCAGCTCACCCCCGGCCAGCGCAACCGCCTGATACGCCGCTGGGCCGAAGCCGACAGGGCGGCAGGCCGATGACCGTTCCCCGCTCCGAGCGGCCGACCGCGGACCAGATGCGGCACCTGATCAGCCACACCGAATACCGGGCCCTCAGCCCCGCCGAGCACGCACGGCTGTGCGCGGGCTTCGAGCACCTGGTGGCCAGCCAGGCGGGCCAGCAGGCCAGGGTCGACGACCTCAACCGCCGACTTGCCGCCGGGACCCGCCCCGCCCTCGACTTCGGCTGCGCCACCTGCCAGGCCGCCGTCGGATCCCCCTGCACCCGCCGCTACGGCCAGCCCATGCACGGCTTCCACCGCCCACGCCTCACCGCGGCCGCCGACGCTGCCGCCGACGAACGGAGCCCCGCATGACCACCGGCCCCCTGGACGAACTGCGCGCCGACATGGAGACCTGGGGTGCGCCCATCAAGCCCCACGAAGTCCTCGACGCAGCCGACACCGTGGCCCAGCGCCTGGTCGACCAGCACACCAGGGCCCTCAACGGCGCCTACTGCGAACTCGCCCACCTGGTCGCGTGGCTCGCCGCCCTCCACCCCGCCGTCCTCACCCCGGCGCCCGACGCCGGCGACGGCTGGCACCTGGTGTTCGTGAGCGCCGGAGGGTGGCAGTTCTCCTGGCCCATCGCGCCCGCCGACCTGCACCTGTTCGCACACGTCGAGCACGTCCCGGCCGACGACGAACGGGCCCGCTGGGACGGGCACACCACCGACCAGAAGTACCTGCGGATGCGCACCCACACAGCAGTGCTGTGCCTGCCCGACGACGACACCAGCACCGGCAGCAGCACCTGAGCTGCGAGCAGCAGCAGGCAGCACCAGCAGCAGCCCCGGCAGCAGCCAACTCCTGCCGGTGGTGCTGCTTTTGCTGCTGCAGCACCGGATCAGCAGCGGCTACGGTAGGCAGCACAACCCGAACAACGAAGCGGCCCACGGCTGGTGCTGACACACCGACCGCGGGCCTAAGCAGCAGGAGAGTGACCTCCCGTGCCTGTTCCGTACCGTATCGCGCCCGTGGCCGGCGGCCGCACACGGGCGACCAGAGTGCTGGTCACCGCCGCATTCCTCGTGGCGGTCGCCGCGTTCGAGTCCGTCGGCTTCCGTCTGTCGTACGAGGCCCTGCACCGCGTCGCGGTCGAGAACGGTGTCACCGAGGGCTCCGCGTGGATGTTCCCCGTCCTGGTCGACGGCGGCATCGTCATGGGCTCCATCGGCGTCGTCCGTGCCCTGGCCGCCCGCCGCTCTACCAGGCCGTACTGGACCGTCACGTTCGGCTTCACCCTCGTCTCCTGGGCCTTCAACGTCTCCAACGCCCCCAGGACCGCCGGGGGGTGGGCGGTGGCCACCGTTGCGCCGCTCGCACAGATGGTCGCCCTGGAGATGGGCATGCAGGAGCTGCGCGCCCTGCTGCTGCCGCAGGCCGACACCGACGAGGAGCCCACCCCAGCACCAGCAGCAGCACCCCCGCTGCCGGTGCTGGCGGCTGCTGCAGCAGTGCTGCCCGCCCCGGCCGAGCCTGCTGGCGCTGTTCCAGCAGCAGCCAGCACCGGCCAGCAGCAGGAGCAGCAGCCGGAGGAGCTGGAGCAGCAGCAGCCGCAGCAGCCCGAACAGCAGCAGGAGCAGCAGCAGCCGGAGGAGCCGGACCAGCAGGAGCAGCAGCAGGGCGGCGCCGAGGAGCAGCAGGAGCAGCAGCGCGGCGGCGAGGAGCAGCGCCAGCAGCGGCAGCGGCCGCCGCTGCAGCCGGACACCAGCAGGGCCTGGGCGGTGCTGTACGAGGAGTGCAGCACCGAGGACGAGCGGATCGCCCTGACGCGCGGTGCGCTCGCCGACCGGCCCAAGCTGACAGCACCCCAGTGGGCGGTGGACATCGGCAAGGGCGAGACGAGGGCGCGAGTTCTGCTGCGCGCGGCCCGAAAGCCGGCCGCCGCCGAAGCACAGCTGGAGCTTGCGCGGGCGTGATCCTCTATCGTGGGCGGGCGTAGGGCGCGGGGACACGCTCCTACACGAAGGACTCCTCCTGTGAGTGCTGCGCCCGCCCGCATTCCCGAGTCGCTGCTGCCGCTGGCGGTACCGGTCGACGACCTGGTGGCGTACTACCGCAACCCGCGCACCGGCGACGTCGACGCCATCGCCGAGTCGCTGCGCGTCAACGGCCAGTACAAGGCCATCGTCGTCAACCGCGGCACCCACACCGGCCGCCCCAACGAGATCCTGGCGGGCAACCACACCTGGGCCGCCGCCCAGCAGCTTGGCTGGGAGCAGATCGCCGCGACGTGGGTCGACGTCTCCGACGAGGACGCGGCCCGCATCGTCGTCGTCGACAACCGCACCTCCGACCTCGCCGGGTACGACAGCGAGCTGCTGGCCGACATCCTCGAAGAGCTGCCCAACCTGGACGGCACTGGCTACGGCCAGGCCGCCCTGGACAAGCTGCTGGACAGCCGGGCCCTGCCCGCCACGATCGACCTGCCCTCCGACGGGCAGGGCACTGGGGCCATGGCCAAGCTGGAGTACCTGCAGTGGGGCTACCTGCAGTGGTCCACCACCCGTGTGCAGATCACTGCGGCCGAGGTGGAAACCCTCAACGGCATCTACGAGCGGTTCCTGGCCCAGTCCCGCACCGACCTCGGCTTCGGCTGGCACCTGCTGCAGGAGGCCCACACCGACACCGCCGAGGTGCCCGGGGAGGACGCCTCCGGCGACCAGGCCGAGCCCGCCGGCGACGACGACGAGGACGACAACGCATGAGCGACGTCCCGGGTGGCATCACCGCACCCAACAGCAGCGGTCCCACCACGACCTTCTACGAGGCGTACCCGCTCAAGGACCTGCGGCCGGCCGACTACAACCCGCGGCATCTGTCCGAGGACGCCTTCGAGCGGCTCAAGGGGTCCATCGGCCGCCACGGCATCGTCAAGCCGGTCATCCTCAATGCCAACGGCACCCTGGTCGCAGGCCACCAGAGAACCAAGGCCATGACCGCCTTGGGGATGACGCACACCCCCGCGGTGATGCTCGGCCAGGTCGTGCGCCTGACCGACGAGATCCAGTTCAACCTGCTGCACAACCGCGTCGAGACCGAGGCGTCGATCGTGTACGCGCAGCCCGGTCCCATCGGCGAGTGGTCGTGGATCCCGTGGCAGACCATCGAAGTGGGCGTCTCCCGCAACAAGCCGTTCCAGCAGGCCATCTCCCACATGACCGGCGGGCACGGTGCGTGGGGCAGCGTCGTCATCGACGACCAGGGCCAGATCGCGCTGAACGCCGAGTACGCGGTGGTCGCCGCCGCAAACCACTTCGACGTCCTCGCCTGGACCTGCACGTCCATGGACGCGGCGCAGCTGGTTGCCGACCTCACCGGCGAGTACGGCGTGTACGACTGGTCCGGCCTGGAGGGCCAGGCGCCCGTCTACAACCAGCACATCGTGCAGCCCAAGCGGCTGCGCCAGTACACCTCGCTGAAGAAGCAGGGGAAGCTGGCCTACAAGAGCGAGGTGTGGGAGAAGCTGGCCCTGCCCCGGCTGCGCAAGCGCCCCGAGACGAGGGTGGTGGACTTCGGCGCCGGCCACGGCGACTACGCGAAGAAGCTGCGGCCCGAGGGCTACAGCATCGACGACTACGAGCCGTACCGCACGACCCCCGGCAAGTACGCCGTCGACATCCGGGGCGTCGTCTCGATGATCCGCACGATCGAGAAGCGGGTGGCAGAGCACGGCCTGTACGAGATGGTGGTGTTGGATTCCGTCATCAACGCCACGACGTCGCTGGATTACCAGCACTGGGTGTTGACGGCCGTCAACGCGCTGTGCGCTGGC
Source organism: Streptomyces sp. NPDC005151 (assembly GCF_053599875.1). Taxonomy (NCBI): domain Bacteria; kingdom Bacillati; phylum Actinomycetota; class Actinomycetes; order Kitasatosporales; family Streptomycetaceae; genus Streptomyces; species Streptomyces sp. NPDC005151. Next base: position 49,965 of record NZ_JBSFYR010000044.1, read on the forward strand.
GACGGCACGGTGTGCATCGGCACCCGCAACCTGCTGGTCGAGCAGGCGTTCGAGGCCAAGCAGCACACCACCAGCGCCAACGATTCCACGCGGCTGTCGTTCCTGGACTCCGAGAACGTCGACATGCGGTTCATGCAGGGCAAGTGGATGCGGATCCGCTACCACACCCCCGAGTCGCTGGCCGAGCTGCTCGGGGCGTACTTCGGTGACGTGACGGTCGCCGGCCGCTCGAACGCGACGCTGCGGGCCATATGCAAGAACCCTCTGCCGCTTTCCGACCTCGATTACGCGAAAGCCCTCGACGAGGAATTCAACATGCCCTATCCGAACGATTTCAAGCACGGGCGCCATAAGCGACTTGTGGAAATTTTGGTAAAATTGGTTAAAGAAAGGAATAACCGGGCCACCTAATCCACGGCCCTATTCAGAGGGGGAAATACCGTAATGCCGCAACCGCCCATCCGGGTTGGGATCACCGCCGCCGCACCGTACCTGATCATGTGGTTGGCCGGGGTCCGTCACGTCAACTTCGACAAGCACTGCCTCGAAACCTTCGGAGAGTGCGACCGACCCCCGCTCAACCCGCGGGCACCTCAACAAAAAATCACGCTGCCGGCCGACAACCAGCCGCTGGCCTGGTACCTGTGCGCCCTGCCCCACCCATGGGACTGGGCCTCCAACGCGCACCTGGCCTTCGACTACGCCGAAGGCCACCAGTGGGAAGGCCCGGCCCTGGTGCCGGGCCTGCGCGTGACGCTCAACAACGCCCGCCCCATCACCGGATGGGGAGAGCACTCCATCCCCGCCAACGCCCCGCGCCGCCACCAGTACCTGTACCGCACCTGCCGCAACTGGCAGTTCGCGTGGTGGCTCCGCAACAACCGCGGCGCACCCGACGCACCACCACCCGGCCAGCTGCCGCCCGACCCTGACGCACCCCAGCAGCTGACCTTCCTGTAGCACCACCTGCACTACGGCCCGGCGGCCACACCAGGTCGCCGGGCCGCAATGCCATCATGTTTCCTGGCGCGGGGGCGCGCAGCAGCGAGAGGACCACGGCTGGTGGGACGCCCCGACAAGGCCGCGCGCGCCGCCATCGCGCAGCGGCGAGCGGACGCCATCGACCTACGCCTCGCCGGTGTCGACTGGCTCACCGTCGGCCGGAAACTCGCCGCCGACCCGGCCATCAACTCCGACCGCATCGCCTACCCGCAGGGCTACGGCATCGACCGGTACAAGAAGGGCCAGGACCCGCCGGCCGACGACCAGCTCATCAACGCCGCCTGCAAGGACGTCCGCCAGGCGCTCAAGGAGCGCACCACCGAGCAGGACGAGAACGCCGACGAGCTGCGCGCCGTGGAGAACCTGCGCCTGGACCGGCTGTTCTTCGTCGCCTACCGGCAGGCCGTCAAGGACGGCGACCTGCCCGCCATCGACCGGGCGTTGCGCATCATGGAACGCCGCGCCCGCATGAACGGCCTCGACAAGCCGAACAAGGCCGAGATCGTCACCCCGGCCGCTTCGGGCAGCGAGCTGACCGCCATCGCTCTCGACGAACTCGAAGCCCTGATCGGCATATCCGAGGAGGCCGCACATGGCTCCGATGACTAGCAGCGACCGCGAAACCAAGCTGCTGACCGCCTACCGCACCAAGCTGCCCGCACAGCGCCGCGACATGGCTGCGAAGGCCTCCCCGGAGCTGCGCGTCCAGCTCGCCCGCATCGAACGCCACATCGCCATGGACGCCTCCCCGGGGGCGATGGCCGCCGTCCTGACCGAACGCCGCGAGATGCAGGCCCGCCACCTCCACCTCATCGACCAGGCGTGGATCGACATGGCCGAGGGCCGCGCCGACCGCGTCATGATCACCATGCCGCCGCGTCACGGCAAGAGCCGCCGGGCCTCGCGCTGGGCACCCCTGTGGTACCTGCGCCAGCACCCCGACCGCCGCATCATGATCGCCTCCTACTCGGGTGACCTCGCCGAGGAGCACTCCCGGTGGATCCGCGACGCCATCGAAACGTGGGGCGACGAGCTCGGCATCCACCTCAACCCCTCCAGCCGGGCCGCCATGCGGTTCGACATCGCAGGCCACCAAGGGGGCCTCGTCGCCGCGGGCATCGGCGGCAGCCTCACCGGTAAGGGCGCCACCATCGCCCTAGTCGACGACCCCGTGCAGGACATGGCCTCCGCCGACTCCCCGAGCATGCGCCGCAAGACGTGGGAGTGGTGGCAGTCCGTCCTGCAGACCCGCCTGGAGCCCGACGGGGCGATCTGCGTCATCCAGACCCGATGGAACGAAGACGACCTCGCCGGCCGCATCCTCGCCGACGCACAGGCCAACGAGTGGCACGTCATCGACCTGCCCGCCCTCGCCGACTCTCCTGACGACCCCCTGGGCCGCACGGCCGGTGAACCCCTGTGGCCCGAACGCTTCGACGCCGACCACCACGCCACGACCCGCCGCCGCGTCGGCGAACGCGTGTGGGCAGCCCTCTACCAGCAAAAGCCGCGTCCCCCCGAGGGCGGTGTGTGGCAGCGCGCCTGGATCACGGACCACCGCATCACCACCGTCGAGTTCGGCGGCCTCGACATGGCCCGCGTCATCGTCGCCGTCGACCCCGCCGGCGGAGAGTCCTCAGTGGGCGACGAGACCGGCATCATCGGCGCAGCCCGTGGCTTCGACGGTCACCTGTACGTCCTCGAGGACCGCTCCGCGTCCATGGGCGCCAACGACTGGGGCCTCAGCGCGTGCCGCCTCGCCCTCGGCCTCAAAGCCGATGCGATCGTCGTAGAGTCCAACTACGGCGGCGACATGGCCCGCCAAGTCCTCTCCCAGGCATGGGAGCAGCTGCGCCGCGACGGCACGACCGCCGGACAGATCATGCCCAGGGTCCTCGAAGTCACCGCGAAGGTCGGCAAACGCCTGCGGGCCGAACCCATCGCCCAGCTGTACGAGCAGGGCCTCATCCACCACGTCGGCGCCCACGTCCGCCTCGAAGAGCAGATGGCCACCTGGGTCGTCGGCATGGACTCCCCCGACCGCATGGACGCCGCCGTCCACGGACTGACCGAACTCGCCGACCCCGACCAGCTCGCCGCAGTGGCCGGACACATCCACGACGACCGCCTCGGCGGACGCCGTTAGACCCCCGGAAACGGCCCCATAAAGGGAAACGCCCCTGGCCATATCGGGCTGCTAGCCTCCCGGCCATGACAATCTGGGGGAGATCCGACGTCCGAATCGGTGCCGCAACCGTGGTGTTGGCGGGCGCTGTTGCCGCCGCCGTCGTGCTGTGGCCCACGCCCGCAGCACCGACGCATGAGCAGATCTCGGAGCAGATCAAAGCCTCCGCGCAGGCCCATGAGGACGCCTCAGTGGAGGCTGGGCGCTACGCCCGGGCGAACCTGCGGGCCACCGCCAAGGCGCCCGACAACGAGTCGTGCCAGTCCGCGTGGGACAACCTGCTCGACTCGGAGCAGAAGGGCCTGCTGCACGGGACGTGGATGCACGCCTGCACCGACCCCGCCACCCCGTAGCCCTGCCCAGTAGTAGCCTGCGGGCATCGTTCAGGGTCAGACGCCGGGGGGGCAGCACGTGATCGTTCGGACCATCGCGCCACAGGGAATGCCGCGCCCCACGGGAGACGAGGGCCACGTCCTCCTCGACGCGGTCTGGGCATACTTCAGTGAGTACCATCAGTGGCCGACCTTCGACGACATCGATCGGGTGCTGTACGCGAAGGGCCTGGTCTTCGAAGAGGTCGTACGGCAGCTGTGCCCTGCACTGCTGCTCGGGCTTGATCCCGACCTCTCGCAGTTGCCGCAGGGCTCGCAAGAGCTGGCGCTGACCGTCGCCGGAGCCGCGAACTGCAACAACACCGGACCGGCCATCCACACATTCCTCGAAATGGTGCGAGCGGCGGCCGGGTTGGAGCTTGCCTGGCTGCCCGCAGGCCGCGGTGAGCTGCCATGGATGCAGCCCGGAGACCTGCAACAATTCCCCGCGCGCACGAAAGCCGCAGCGATCTTCAGGGAGATCAACTTCGCCGCCGCCGCGTTCGGGCAGCGTGAAGCCTGCTTCCGAGGTGGAAGCATCAACCGGGAGACGCTGGACTGGTCGCTCAGCTTCGACCGGGGCATTCGGCCGTTCGCTGACGTGCACCAAGTGGATGAGTACTGGCGCATCCGCGAGCAGGTGCTGGGGCCGGCGCGGGTTGAGGCCGACAACACGCCCTTCGGCAAGCGACCCACACTGCACGCGGTTCCGACAGCGTCGCCTGCCCCGGCCGCCCCCGCCGCGGGATCTCCGGAGGCCATGTCTGTCACCTGCAACCTGCATCCGCTGATCCAGGATGTCGTTGCCGAGCTGTTCAACAGTGGCTTCTACCGCCAGGCCGTGAGGAGCGCGTTCCAGGCGGTGGAGCACCGGGTACACACGCTGGTCGGCCCGGTTAACCTCGTCGGTGACAAGCTCATGGGCTATGCCCTCAACGCCAATTCAGGCGCCCCGCTGATCACCGTGACGCGGTCCGATCCCAGCTCCTTGGAGAGCGAACGGAACGGCATGCAGAACCTGTTCAAGGGCGCGGTGCAGGCACTGCGCAACCCTCGCAGTCACGGGCCGGACGAGAAGGACGACCGCGACGAGGCCGATGAGATGCTGGTCTTCGCCAGCTTCCTCATGCGGCGTCTCGACATCGAGGACGACAAGCGCAAGGACGCCGGTTCGGGTTCGTGATCGCACGCTGCCTCTAAGCTGGCTGCGGGCGCGGGGCCTTGCATGCCTGGAGGCATCCGTTGAGGCTGCGCGAACTGGTCATCGACGCCTGGTCGTGGATCAACTACAAGCCGGCCATGGCCGATCCGCAACGCCCCGGCCACCGTGCTTTCCCCGAGGTCAACCACTCGTGGGTGCCTGAGCCGGACCGGCGCCGTTTGGCCGTCTACAAGCTCTTGGCGGCGTACGACAACAACCAGGCCGGGCAGCTTGCCGCCGTCACCGGTGACGACCACGGCCTGGAGCGCCGTGAGTTGGGCGACCCGGCCAAGCTCATCGACACGACGCTGGGCTACCTGCTGGGCGCGGAGCAGACCATCGTGGTGCCCGGTGCCGAACACGCTGAGCACCGCGGGCCCGCCGGCACTGATGGCGACGAGGGTGACGCCCCGCCGCCCGGTGCTGTTCAGGCAACCGACCTGCAGGAGCGGCTACGCACCTGGGCGGAGAAGGAACTGTGGCCGCTGCGGATCCAGCAGGCCGAACGGTGCGCGGTGCGCTGCGGCGACGCCGTGTACACCCTGGCGTGGGAACCGGCCAAGGAACGGGTGCTGCTGCGCACCTACGACCCCGGGTTCTACTTCCCCGAGTGGGACGACGGTGAGCAGGACAGCTCCGAGTACCCCTCCCGGATCCACTTCGCGTGGGAGCTGCCCGCCGATCCGGCGCGCGGCCTGAAAGACCGGGTGCGGCGCATCACTTATGAGCTGGGGCCGATCGGTGCGGCGACCGAGCCTGGCATCTCCAAGGACGGCCGCGCTATCCGTGAGCAGGTAGCGGGCGCCGACGGAGACCCCGTACTGACCGTCGGCGACACCCTGCACCCGGTGACCGGCGCAGTGCAGCGCACCTACCCGTGGGCGCCGGGCCGCCCCTCGGGGACCACGTGCTACCTGTCGGATGCCGAATGGCTGCTGGAAGACCTCGGCGGCGCCCACGACCTGTACTCGCTGCCCGCCGACAAGGCGTCCTACCGGGTCCGCTCCGACGGGCAGGTGTTGGACCGCCTCGACCTGATGTGCGACTTCATTCCGGCCGTGCACGTCCCCAACACCATCCCCGACGGTGGAGAGCACTGGGGCAAGTCGTCGCTGGGTACTGTGCTGCAGCTGCTGGACGAGCTGGCCGCCACCGACACCGACAGTGCGTCCGCCTCCGCGACGACCGGCACCCCGATCGTTGCTCTGTCCGGGGCGCGCCTGCCCATTGACCGCACCACCGGGCAGCCGCTGCCGGTGCGCGTCGAGGCGGGCACGGTGTGGCAGCTGTCCGACAGCGGCAGCATGGACACATTGGACACCTCGGCGCAGCTCGCCGAACTGCGGCAGCGCATCGACCACATGCTTGACCGGCTCGCCTCGAACACCCGCCTGACCACGGCCGGGCTGGGCAGCCTCGACCCGTCGTCGGTGCCGTCGGGGTATGCGCTGCAGCTGGCATTGGGGCCGCTGGACTCCCTCATCGCCGCAATGCGTCTGGCCCGCGCCCACAAGTACGTGCTGCTGCTGCGCATGGTGCAGCGCCTGCACCAGGCCGGGCAGGTGTGGCCCGCCGGCGAGTCGCTGCCCGCACGCCTGGTGTGGGGTGCGCACACCCCCACCGACCGCACCACCGTCCTTGCTGACGTCGTGGCTGGCTACGGCGCGGGTGTGTTCTCACTGGAGACGGCTGTGCGGATGCTGCAGGAAGCCGGATACCCCGTCGAGGACGTCGCCGAGGAGGTCGAGCGCATCCAAAAGCGGGCGTTCGACCAGGCCGCGCGCCTCGCGGACGCCACCGGCGACAACGCGGCCGTACGCGAGTACCTGGGGCTGCCCGAGGCTGACCCGCTGCCTACGGTGCCGCTCATCCCCGGCCAGGTGACACCGGACCAGGCGGCGGCCGCTGACCCGCAGCCCGTCACCGGGCGTCAGGCAACCCGGGCCCGCACTGACGTACCCGGCCGTGAGGGCCCCCGTACCGCTGGGGACGTATGACTGCACTGATCGTCGGCGCGGGGGCGCTGCCGTTGGAGGACGAGATCCGCATGGACAGGCTGCTGCCCGACCCCCGTACGCCCATCGGTCGCCGGCGTGACGACCGCCCGATCTTCCCGATCGTGGGCGCGGACCCCACCGACCCGTCCAACGACCAGCTCCCCGACCCGGCCCAGCCTGCCGCCCAGACGGGGTAGACGCTGGACTAGGAGACGCTGACGCGGCTGCTGGCCCGCGAGAAGCAGCAGGGCGAACGTGCTGCGGTGCGCAAGCTCGTGGAGCAGCTGGGGTTCGCCAAGACCGACGACCTGGCCGCGTTCGTCAAGGCCCAACAGGACGCGCAGGACGCGCAGCTGACGGAGGTACAGCGCCGGGAGAAGGCCGCCGACGACGCTGCCGCTTCTGCTGCCGCCCGTGAGGCTGCTGCTGTCGCCCGCGAGAAGGCCGCGGTGCGCCGTTCCGCCCTCGTCGCGCTCGGCGCCACCGGTACCGACCTCGCCGACGCCGAACGTCTCCTGACCGTCGACGACGACGCCGACGAGCAGGCCGTCACCGGCGCGGCCACCGCACTCAAGGCGCGCCGCCCGGAGCTGTTCGGCAAAACGCCCACCCCGGCGGCAGCGCCCGGTGGTTCACCTGCCGGTGGGCCCCCGCAGCGCGGGAGCAACGTTCCAGCCCCTGCCGCAGATTCGGCAGCCACACCAGCCCCATCACTGCCCACTCGCTCGGCTTCCGCACGGCCCCTATCCTCATATTCACTTTTGAGATGAGGGGGCGTTAGGTCGATGTCCACCAGTCCATTCGGCCCTGCAGCAGACAAGGCCCGCGATGAAAGAACCCGCGTCGAGCTGGATCGCATGTCGCAGGAGGCCGTCGAGGCGAGCAAGAAGCTCGTCGAGCTGTACAAGAAGGAAGCAGCCAAATATAAGCGGCTTGCTGAGATGGAACGAGACCGGCGCCGCGAGGTTGAGGCTCGGTTGCGGGCTTGCTTCAAGCTGCTCGACGAAGGGCCAGACCTCGAAGCGAAGCTCAACTCCGTGATCCCTGACGCGGTACGAGCAGTGGCGAACCTTCCGTTGCTACCCGAGACGTCCCAACTTCAGACGCAGCTTGAGGCAACGGAGAAGGACCGAGATGCGTTCGCCGAGTTACTGGACACCGCGACCAAGGAGCGGGACGCGGCGCTGCGGGCTCGCGACGCCGCTATTGCCCGGCTGCAGCCACGCCAGGACGGCGAGCGGCTCTTGGGGGAGGCAGAGGCTTTGGAAGCGCGACTGGACGCCCCCACGCTCCGAGGCGTGCTCGAACAAGCGCCCCATCACTGCTCTTCGCTGGTCATTACTGCAGATCTGGACGAGACCAAGAAGCTGGAGCATCACCAGAAGGCTCCGCACTGGCGAAACTGTCTGGCCGCAACGCTGGCCACCATGCAGGCATATGCCGAGGCTAAAGACCTTGCGCGGGCGCGCGGCGGCAGGGCTGGCCCTGAGCTGGCGAACCTCAAGGCGTACTGCGCGAGCCAGCCGTTCCCGCTGCTGGCTGAGGGCAAGGTGATTGTCAGCGAGGGGCAGACCGCCAGCAGCAGCCCGCGAGGCAAGGCCCAACGAACGCTCCGCGTCCCCGAGCACATCGACCCCTCGGGGAAGGCCGTGATGGTCGAGCACATCCGCATCGGTGACGGTGCTCCTCCGGCGCCGCGACTGCACTATCTCGACGACACCGACAGAAGAGGGCTGCTCGTCATCGGGTTCTTCGGCGAACACCTATACAACGCCGGAACCAATTGACTGGGTGCGGCATCCAGCGATGCCTGGCCAGGGACCAGACGCATGCACCTTCACCCGCGGCTTCGGCCCGGAACGCCACGGCGCGACTTCCTGCGCCAGCGCGGATGCGGGCGGCCGCTCGGCGGCTCGGGAAGGTTCACACCCGCCATCCTCCCAGACCCCCGGGGCGCGGCGGGGCCGTATCTTGGTCAGCGCGAGCGCGGGGCTCGACGCCTGGAGGGGCTTACTGACATGCGCCGCGCCCTTCTCACACCGTTGCTGGCGGCGGCCTTGACCGGATGCTCGCTCCTCGGCCACATGCCGTGCACCGCGGCCGACGCGGACTCGCAGGTCTCCGCCGTGTGGCGGCCCGCCGACTTCGGCGGCTGGGACGCGGCGAGGATCCGGCTGTGCGTGGACGGCACCTGCGAGGAGCGGACATCGGGCAGTCCCGACGACCCGTTCGCCTCGCTGTCGGTCCAACTCCCCGACGACATCGGAGCGTCCACCGTGCCGGTGCGGCTCACCGTGACGTCCGCGAAAAGCGGTGACATGGTCGTCGAGGACAGCGCCCGGGCCAGGCTGACGGAGCAGCACCCCAACGGAACGAGCTGCCTGCCCACCACTTGGACGGCGACGTTCCGTGCCCACCCCGACAAGGGCCTCCCCTCAGCCCAGGGCATGAAGCGCCAGGGATGAACCCCCTACGCAAGCGCCCGTCCCCCCGGCACCACCGGAGGTACGGGCGCTGCGCGCCGTTCCCCGACGCATCGTGGCTGGTCCGCCTTTACCTCCAAGGGGACCCAACCCATCATGGATGTAACGGAGATGGACCTGTGGCAGCGCGGGCGTAGCGCAGGACGGCGACGGTGATCTCCGGCAGTTGCTCGGCGGCTGCATTGAGGCGCTGTGCAATCTCGTGGAGCGAGCAGCTCTTGGACGGCGAGGGTTGTCTGGTCGTCGCAGGCCGCGACCTCCACTACGGCCAGACCCGGTTCCGTCACGTGCACTTCATGGTGCATTGCCTGTCCCAGGCCGGGCAGGCGTGGCCCGCCGGCGAGTCGCTGCCCGCGAAGCTGGCGTGTGGACCGCACACCCCCACCGACCGTGCCGCGGTCCTGGCCTACGTCACCAAGGGCTACGCGTCGGGCGTGTTCTCCCTGGAGACCGCCGTGTGGATGCTGCAGGAAGCTGGATACCCAATCGAGGACATCACCGAGGAGATCGAGCGGATCCAGAAACGCGCCTTCGAGCAGGCGGCCCGCCTGGCGGACGCGACCGGCGACAACGACGCTGTGCGCCACTACCTGCGGTTGCCGCAGGTTGAACTGGGGTTCCCGCCCGTGCCGCTCCTCCCGCACCAAAACGAGGAGCCGCTAGTCCGATCCTCCGCACATAGCTGAATCGGATGAACTGATGAGCTGGCCGGTACTTCGGTGGGTGTGGGTCGTTGTTCTGGACGTGTCGATATCTCGTTCGCGTCGTTCCCGGGTCCAGCGCCCCCGTATGTCGGTGGAGTTGGCGCCTGTGGTGGAGAGGCGTCTGGGCGCTCTG
>NZ_JBSFYR010000045.1:0-58427 GCF_053599875.1 Streptomyces sp. NPDC005151
CGTGTCCAATTCCCGGTCGAAGCGGGCCCCCTGCGAAGCAGAAGATTTGTTACTGCGCTTTCCAGTTCTTCGCTTTCGCGTTTCCCTTTCCGGCGGTTCCAACCTTACCAGACTCTTTTTCGTTTCCGTTTCCGGTCCGAATTTGATTCCGGTGGCCTTTGGAGTGGCCTTTGCCTTTCGGCGGATCCGACTTTATCAGAAGTTCTGAGTCGGAATTTCCGACCCGCTCGGGGCCGCCTCTGCGCACGAGTGCGCGGGCTGCTTCCCGGTCAGGCGGAGCCGTAAACGTACTGGAGCGGGGCGCCCGATGCAAATCGGGGGCCCCACTCCGGAGTTCGCGCCTGTCGGAGGGTCAGACCTCGACGACGACGGGGAGGATCATCGGGCGCCGACGGTAGGTGTCGGAGACCCACTTGCCCACCGTGCGGCGGACGAGCTGCTGCAGCTGGTGCGGCTCCATCACGCCGTCCTGGGCGGACTTGTTGATCGCTTCCTCGATCTTCGGTACGACGGCGCTGAATGCCGCGTCGTCGATACCGGAGCCCCTGGCATGGATGTCGGGGCCGCCCGTGATCTTGCCGGATGAGCTGTCGACCACGATGAAGACCGAAATGATGCCTTCCTCGCCGAGGATGCGGCGGTCCTTGAGGGAGATCTCGGTGACGTCTCCGACCGAGAGGCCGTCGACGTAGACGTAACCCGCCTGGACCTTGCCGACGATCTTGGCCTTGCCGTCGATGAGGTCGACCACGACGCCGTCCTCGGCGATGACGATGTGATCCTTGGGAACACCGGTAAGGGCGCCCAGTTCGGCGTTGGCCCGCAGGTGGCGCCATTCGCCGTGCACCGGCATCAGGTTCTTCGGCTTGCAGATGTTGTAGAAGTACAGCAGTTCGCCGGCCGAAGCGTGGCCCGAGACGTGGACCTTGGCGTTGCCCTTGTGGACAACGTGGGCACCCCAGCGGGTCAGGCCGTTGATCACGCGGTAGACCGCGTTCTCATTGCCCGGGATCAGGGACGACGCCAGGATCACCGTGTCGCCCTGGACGATCCGGATCTGGTGGTCGCGGTTGGCCATCCGGGACAGCGCGGCCATCGGCTCGCCCTGCGAGCCCGTGCAGACCAGCACGACCTCGTCGTCCGGCAGGTCGTCGAGGGTCTTGACGTCGACGACCAGGCCCGCGGGGACCTTCAGATAGCCGAGGTCGCGGGCGATGCCCATGTTGCGGACCATCGAGCGGCCGACGAAGGCGACCCGGCGGCCGTACTCGTGTGCCGCGTCCAGGATCTGCTGAATGCGGTGCACGTGGCTGGCGAAGCTCGCCACGATGATCCGCTTCTGGGCGTTCGCGAAGACCGTGCGCAGGACGTTGGAGATGTCCCGCTCGGGCGGTACGAAGCCGGGCACCTCTGCATTCGTCGAGTCGGAGAGGAGGAGGTCGATGCCTTCCTCGCTCAGCCGGGCGAAGGCGTGCAGGTCGGTGAGACGGCCGTCCAGCGGGAGCTGGTCCATCTTGAAGTCACCGGTCGCGACGGCCATGCCCGCGGGGGTGCGGATGGCGACCGCGAGGGCATCCGGGATGGAGTGGTTGACCGCGATGAACTCGCAGTCGAAGACGCCGATGCGCTCGCGCTGGCCTTCCGCCACCTCAAGGGTGTACGGACGGATCCGGTGCTCCTGAAGCTTCGCCTCGATCAGTGCGAGGGTCAGCTTGGAGCCGATGAGCGGGATGTCCGGCTTCAGGCGCAGCAGATACGGGACGCCACCGATGTGGTCCTCGTGGCCGTGCGTGAGGACGATGCCATCGACGTCGTCGAGGCGGTCCCGGATCGTGGAGAAGTCGGGCAGGATCAGGTCGATTCCGGGCTGCTCCTCCTCGGGGAAGAGCACTCCGCAGTCGACGATGAGCAGGCGGCCGCCGTACTCGAAAACCGTCATGTTGCGGCCGATTTCGCCGAGGCCGCCGAGCGGGGTGACACGGAGGCCGCCCTTCGGGAGCTTCGGCGGGGTGCCGAGTTCGGGATGCGGATGACTCAAAAGACTCTCCTTACCACGCACGCCACGTACCGCTGAGGCACGTGGCGTGCATGTCATTCGTGCACTTGCTGTTCTCTGACGTCGCTCTTGTGATTGTTCTTCGCTTATTCAGTTGTGAAGTCTGTGGTTACAGCTGTACCCCACCGGCGGCGAGGTCGATCTTGAGCTGGGCCGCTTCCTGTGCGGTGAGTTCCACCAGAGGGAGGCGCAGCGGGCCTGCGGGCAGGCCCTGGAGCGCCAGCGCGGCCTTGGTGGTGATCACACCCTGGGTGCGGAACATGCCGGTGAAGACCGGCAGGAGCTTCTGGTGGATCTCGGTGGCCTTCTGGACGTCGCCGCCGAGGTACGCCTCGATGAGGGCGCGCAGGTCGGGGGTGACGACATGGCCGACGACGGAGACGAAGCCGACTGCGCCGACCGAGAGCAGCGGGAGGTTCAACATGTCGTCGCCCGAGTACCAGGCGAGGCCGGACCGGGCGATGGCCCAGCTTGCGCGGCCGAGGTCGCCCTTGGCGTCCTTGTTGGCGACGATACGCGGGTGCTCGGCGAGCCGGACCAGCGTCTCTGTGTCGATCGGCACACCGCTGCGGCCGGGAATGTCGTAGAGCATCACCGGGAGACCGGTGGCGTCCGCGATCGCCGTGAAGTGGCGGAGGATGCCTTCCTGCGGCGGCTTGTTGTAGTACGGCGTGACCGCGAGAAGGCCGTGGGCGCCGGAGCGCTCGGCCGTGCGGGCGAGCTCGATGCTGTGGCGGGTGTCGTTGGTGCCGATGCCGGCGACGACATGGGCCCGGTCCCCTACAGCTTCCAGGACCGCCCGTACGAGCTGGTCCTTCTCCGCGTCACTGGTGGTCGGGGACTCGCCGGTGGTGCCGTTGATGATCAGGCCGTCATTGCCTGCGTCCACCAGGTGGGCGGCGAGCCGCTGGGCACCGTCGAGGTCGAGTGCGCCGTCCGCCGTGAAGGGCGTGACCATGGCGGTGAGGACCCGCCCGAAGGGAGTCTGCGGAGTGGAGATCGGAGCCATGGGTAACACGCTACTCGCTGCTCAGCGCCCGGTGGTCCCTCGGGGGGACGAGGGAGAGGAGCCCGGCACTGCCTGCTCGGGGGTTCAAGCAGTGCCGGGTCCGTTTGATCAGCCTAGATGAACTTCACGAAACGCCGCAATACGGACACCGCCTACGGGGCTACGCGTCCATTCTTGTTGAAGGCTGCATGGGTGAGCGGCATGAGCCGCGCCCAGTGCTCCTCCATCTGTTCGCCGACCATTTCGATCTCACGCTGCGGGAAGGACGGGACCTTCGCCAGCTCGTGCTGGGTGCGCAGACCGAGGAAGTGCATCAGCGAGCGCGCGTTGCACGTGGCGTACATCGACGAGAACAGGCCGACCGGGAGCACGGCCCGGGCGACCTCGCGGGCGACGCCGGCGGCGAGCATCTCCTGGTATGCCTCGTACGCCTGGCAGTACGAGTCCTCCATCACGCGGCCGGTGAGCTCCTGCTGGGCCGCGGTGCCCTCGACGAACTCGTACTTGCCGGGGCGGCCCTGCTGGACGAGCTTGCGGGCCTCACCGGGAACGTAGAAGACCGGCTCCAGCTCCCTGTAGCGGCCCGATTCCTCGTTGTACGACCAGCCGACGCGGTGGCGCATGAACTCGCGGAACACGAAGATCGGTGCGCTGATGAAGAACGTCATCGAGTTGTGCTCGAACGGGGATCCGTGACGGTCCCGCATCAGGAAGTTGATGAGTCCTTTCGAGCGCTCCGGGTCCTTGGTGACCTCTTCGAGGGACTGCTCTCCGGCCGTGGAGACACGGGCGGCGAACAGGACGTCGGAGTCGGCCGCGGAGTGCTTCACCAGCTCGACGGTCACATCGCTGCGGAAGCTGGGCTTTGCGGGCTCGGGGGTCTCGGTCACCGGCGGGGTCCTTCCAATTGCATCGCTCGGGCGGCGCCCACTCTACGGGCCGCCACTGACAACGTGCGTCAGAAGGTCCGTCCGAGGATTTCTTCGGCGAATTCGGCGATTCGGGGCACCGAACGGGCCCGCCGTGCGTCTGACTCGATAGCACCGCCCCTATCAGAGTTCAAGGAGAGATTCCTCATGTTCCGCCGGCGTGAAGCCGTCCCGTTCGCTTTCGTGGCCGAGGCCGACCGATTCCGCAGCAATGTCGCCCCGCCGCCCCGGGAGCGCGCCACCGTCTCGCAGCTGGCGGCCCGCTCCCTCGTGGGGCTGACCGTGATCGCCGGTCTCGCCGGATCGCTGCTCCTCGGCCTTCCCGCCCTCGCCCCGGAGCAGGCTCCGTCGCACAGCCAGCAGACCGAGGCCGCCCACCGCTGACTCGTACGGACCCCTGGGGTGGTAGGGACGGGGGCCTGCTCGGTAGCCTCACCGGGCACAGCAATCGAGCATGCTTGTGAGTGAGGATCAGTCGTGCCCCTGCCCTTCCTGACGGCCGACCGCGTGTTTGACGCGAGCGCTGAGGACATTGCGCTGCCGTTCGACGACCACGACAGCTGGCGGCGCCCCTACCGCCCCGGGCCGTGGCGGGTCGCGGCGGCGGCCACCCTGTTGTTGCTCGCCTCGTTCGTGCTCATCGCGGGCATGATCATCGCGTTTGCCGGGGCGTTGCCCGGGGCTGCCCTATGTGTCGGGCTCGCCCTTGTGGTGATCTTCTGCGCCCTGCGACTGCTGCGGGTGGGTGCCTGGGTGAGCCGGCACGGGGTGCGGCGGGTGGGCTTCTTGGTGACGACGACCGTGCCGTGGGACCGGGCAGCCACGGTCCGTACGGTGCAGCAGCCGGTGAGGTGGCTCGGATTCCCACGCACCGTGCAGGGTCAGGCTCTGATCGTCGTACGGAAGGGTGGCGAGGCCGTGCCACCGCTGCTCACCGACTGCAATGCGGACTTCCTCGGGCGTGGCGAGGCGTTCGACCGGGCCGCCGACACGATCGAGGCGTGGGGGGACGAGTACCGGCGCGGTTAAGGGTTGTCCCGTAATCCCTGGCGTATCGGCGCACGGCGTCAGATGCGGTGCTTCGCAAGGCGGAGGAGCGTCCTCATACTCGAGGCGGTCTCAACCGGTCGATGCATCACCCGTTGTGGATGATGCCGGCCGGAGGTGGGCGTAGGACTCTTGCGCGAGCAGGAAGGCGAGCTGTGGGAGTGGTGGGGACGTGGTGATCCTGGTCGGGTGATCGCCCGCGCGCTGGGCTGTCATCCCTCGCGGGTGCGCGCAGTGCCGGCCGCCTCTGGCGGGGTCTGCCCGGGGCCTCTGGTATCTGATCGCCCTCAGGCCCGGAGAGCGGCGTCGAGATCGGTCGGTCTCAGTTGGCACGGCTCAGTCTTGCCGCAGGTCGCCGGGTGTCGTGAGGCACTCGCTGCGTGCCGGGCCGGCGACACCCTCGTGGTGACCAGACTCGACCGGCTCGCCCGAGCCATCCGGGACGCCCGCGACATCGTCGACGAGCTCACCGACAGCGGCGTGAAGCTCCAGATCGGCTCCGGCGTGCACGACCCCGATGACCCCGTTGGCCGGCTGCTGTTTCAACGTCCTCGCGATGGTGCGTACCCGCGTGTGAGCCGTCGTGCGCGAGACGCCCGTCTCGGCTGCGGCATGGACTTGGCGTACGGCGGCCGGTTCTGTCCTCGGCCGCCGTACGCGCTCGAACGATGTCCTCAGTCGCCGGACGGGACCGAGGTGGCGGACGAGCCCGGTGCGCCCGTCGGCGTCGGGCTCATGTGCAGGGCGATGGCGCGCTGCATGGCCTTGCGGGCGCGAGGGGTGTCCCGGGCGTCCTGGTAGGCGACGGCGAGGCGGAACCAGCAGCGCCAGTCGTCCGGCGAGTCCTCGGTCTCCTCGCGGCGCCGTGCGAACACCGCGTCGGCCGAGTCGCGGTCGATACGGCCTCCCGGGGTACGGACCAGTTCATCGACCGGCAGGCCGCCCTCGGCGTCCAGCTCCGCAGCGAGGGCGTTGGCCCTGCGGACGAACTGGGTGTTCTTCCAGAGGAACCAGATACCGATCACCGGCAGGATCAGCACCGCGACCCCGAAGGTGACCGTGATCAGCGTGCCGTGCTCGATGAGGAGCAGGCCACGGCTGCCGACCAGGACGAAGTAGAAGACCAGGACGGCAGCGGTGACGAGATAAGTGATCTTTGCGCGCATGGCGGTGGGCTCAGTCAGTTCAGGTCGAGGAAGTGTTCCAGGCCGAAGGTGAGGCCCGGGGTGGTCGCCACGCGGCGTGCGCCGAGCAGGATGCCCGGCATGAAGCTGCTGTGGTGCAGGGAGTCGTGGCGGATGGTGAGGGTCTCTCCCTCGCCGCCGAGCAGCACTTCCTGGTGGGCCAGGAGGCCGCGGAGCCGGATCGCGTGGACCGGGACCCCGTCCACGTCCGCGCCGCGGGCGCCGTCGAGCGCCGTGGCCGTGGCGTCCGGCTGCGGGGCGCAGCCGGCCTTCCGCCGGGCCTCGGCGATCAGCTGGGCGGTACGGGTGGCGGTGCCGGAAGGGGCGTCGACCTTGTTGGGGTGGTGCAGTTCGATGACCTCGACGGACTCGAAGTAGCGGGCTGCCTGCTCGGCGAACTTCATGGTGAGGACTGCGCCGATGGAGAAGTTCGGCGCGATGAGCACACCGGTCTCCGGGGAGCCGGAGAGCCAGGTGTTCAGCTGCGCGAGCCGTTCGTCGGTCCAGCCGGTTGTGCCGACGACCGCGTGGATGCCGTGCCGGATGCAGAACTCGAGGTTCCCCATCACCGACCCGGGCGTGGTGAGTTCGACCACGACCTGGGCGTCGTTCTCGGCGAGGGTCTCCAGCTTGTCGCCTCGGCCGAGAGCGGCCACCAGTTCCATGTCGTCGGCGGCCTCGACGGCTCGTACGGCTTCCGATCCGATGCGGCCGTTGGCGCCGAGAACGGCCACGCGCAGCTTGCTCATTGCTCTGCTTCCTTACGGGTGGAGTTAGGAGACCGCTTCGTCGAGGCGGCCGGCCTGCTTGTCCTTGAGCGGACCGATGACGGAGAGCGACGGTCGCTGCCCGAGGACTTCGCCGGCCACCGCCCGGACGTCATCGGGGGTGACCTGCGCCATCCGGGACAGCAGGTCGTCGACCGACATCTGGTCGCCCCAGCACAGCTCGCTCTTGCCGATACGGTTCATCAGCGCGCCGGTGTCCTCCAGGCCGAGGACGGTGGAGCCGGAGAGCTGGCCGATGGCGCGGCCGATCTCCTCGTCGCTCAGTCCGTCGGACGCTACCCGGTCGAGCTCGTCACGGCAGATCTTCAGGACATCGTGGACCTGGCTGGGCCGGCAGCCCGCGTACACGCCGAAGAGTCCGCAGTCGGCGAAGCCCGAGGTGTACGAATACACGCTGTAGGCGAGGCCGCGCTTCTCCCGTACCTCCTGGAAGAGGCGGGAACTCATGCCGCCGCCGAGGGCGGTGTTGAGTACCCCGAGTGCCCAGCGGCGCTCGTCGGTGCGGGCCAGACCGGGCATGCCGAGGACGACGTGGGCCTGCTCGGTCTTGCGGTTCAGTACCTCGACCCGGCCTGCGGTGCGCAGGGTGCGGGATCCCTGGCGCGGTGCGACCGGGACGGCGTCGGTGCGGGTCAGCGCGCCGGCGCGCTCGAAGGCCCGGCGGACCTGGCGGACGACCGTGGCGTGGTCGACATTGCCCGCTGCGGCGACGACCAGGTGGGTCGGGTCGTAGTGCTTCTTGTAGAAGCGGGCGATCTGGCCGCGGCTGAGCGCGTTGATCGTGTCGACGGTGCCGAGGACCGGGCGGCCGAGGGGGGTGTCGCCGAGCATCGTGTGCGCGAACAGGTCGTGCACGCAGTCGCCCGGGTCGTCCTCGGTCATCGCGATCTCTTCGAGGATGACGCCGCGCTCGGCGTCGACATCCTCGGGGGCGATCAGCGAGCCGGTCAGCATGTCGCAGACGACATCGATGGCCAGCGGCAGGTCGGTGTCGAGGACCCGCGCGTAATAGCAGGTGTACTCCTTCGCCGTGAAGGCGTTCATCTCGCCGCCGACCGCGTCGATCGCGGACGATATGTCGAGGGCACTGCGCCGGTCCGTGCCCTTGAAGAGAAGGTGCTCGAGGTAGTGCGTCGCGCCGTTCAGCGTGGGTGTCTCGTCGCGTGATCCGACGTTGGCCCAGATCCCGAAGGTGGCGGAGCGTACGGAGGGCAGGGTCTCGGTGACGATCCGCAGACCGCCGGGGAGGACCGTGCGGCGGACGGTGCCGACGCCGTTGCTGCCCTTGAGAAGCGTTTGGGTACGGGCGACGGCCCGCGCCTCAAAGGAGGCGCGGGCCGTCGTCACGGAACTACGGGACGTCACTTGGCGGCGTCGTCCTTCTTCTCGTCCTCTTCGCCCTCGATCACGGGGATGAGGGAGAGCTTGCCGCGGGAGTCGATCTCGGCGATCTCGACCTGGACCTTGGATCCGACCGCGACCACGTCCTCGACGTTCTCCACACGCTTGCCACCGGCGAGCTTGCGGATCTGCGAGATGTGCAGCAGGCCGTCCTTGCCCGGCATGAGGGAGACGAACGCACCGAAGGTGGTGGTCTTGACGACCGTACCCAGGTAGCGCTCGCCGACCTCCGGCATGGTCGGGTTGGCGATCGCGTTGATCGTGGCGCGGGCGGCCTCGGCCTGCGAGCCCTGCTGGGCACCGATGTAGATGGTGCCGTCGTCCTCGATCGTGATGTCGGCGCCGGTGTCCTCCTGGATCTGGTTGATCATCTTGCCCTTGGGGCCGATGACCTCACCGATCTTGTCCACCGGGATCTTGACCGTGATGATCCGCGGGGCGTTCGGGGACATCTCGTCCGGGACGTCGATGGCCTCGTTCATCACATCGAGGATGTGGAGGCGGGCGTCGCGGGCCTGCTTCAGCGCGGCGGCCAGGACCGACGCGGGGATGCCGTCGAGCTTGGTGTCGAGCTGCAGCGCGGTGACGAACTGCTTCGTACCGGCGACCTTGAAGTCCATGTCACCGAACGCGTCCTCGGCACCGAGGATGTCGGTCAGGGCGACGTAGTGGGTCTTGCCGTCGATCTCCTGGGAGATCAGACCCATGGCGATACCGGCGACGGCGGCCTTGAGCGGCACACCGGCGTTCATCAGCGACATGGTGGAGGCGCAGACCGAGCCCATGGACGTCGAGCCGTTGGAGCCCAGCGCCTCGGAGACCTGGCGGATCGCGTAGGGGAACTCCTCGCGCGAGGGCAGCACCGGCACGATGGCGCGCTCGGCGAGTGCACCGTGGCCGATCTCGCGACGCTTGGGCGAGCCCACGCGGCCGGTCTCACCGACGGAGTACGGCGGGAAGTTGTAGTTGTGCATGTAGCGCTTGCGGGTCACCGGGGAGAGGGTGTCCAGCTGCTGCTCCATGCGGAGCATGTTGAGGGTGGTGACGCCCAGGATCTGGGTCTCGCCACGCTCGAACAGCGCCGAGCCGTGCACGCGCGGGATGGCCTCGACCTCGGCGGCGAGCGTACGGATGTCCGTGACGCCACGGCCGTCGATGCGGACCTTGTCCTTGATGACGCGCTCGCGGACCAGCTTCTTGGTCAGCGCGCGGTAGGCACCGGAGATCTCCTTCTCGCGGCCCTCGAACTGCGGGAGCAGCTTCTCGCCGGCGATCTCCTTGATGCGGTCCAGCTCCGCCTCGCGCTCCTGCTTGCCGGCGATGGTGAGCGCCTTGGCGAGCTCAGTGCTGACGGCGGCGGTGAGCGCCTCCAGGACGTCGTCCTGGTAGTCGAGGAAGACCGGGAAGTCGCCGGTGGGCTTGGCAGCCTTGGCGGCGAGGTCCGACTGGGCCTTGCAGAGGGCCTTGATGAACGGCTTCGCGGCCTCGAGACCGGCGGCGACGATCTCTTCGGTCGGGGCCTCTGCGCCGTCCTTGACGAGCTGGATGGTCTTCTCGGTGGCTTCGGCCTCGACCATCATGATCGCGACATCGCCGTCCTCGAGGACGCGACCGGCGACGACCATGTCGAAGACGGCGTCCTCGAGCTCGGTGTGCGTCGGGAACGCGACCCACTGGCCCTTGATCAGGGCGACACGGGTGCCACCGATCGGGCCGGAGAAGGGCAGGCCCGCCAGCTGCGTGGAGCAGGAGGCGGCGTTGATCGCGACCACGTCGTACAGGTGGTCGGGGTTGAGCGCCATGATCGTCTCGACGATCTGGATCTCGTTGCGCAGGCCCTTCTTGAAGGAGGGGCGCAGCGGCCGGTCGATCAGGCGGCAGGTGAGGATGGCGTCCTCGGAGGGGCGGCCCTCGCGGCGGAAGAAGGAGCCGGGGATCTTGCCGGCGGCGTACTGCCGCTCCTCGACGTCGACCGTGAGGGGGAAGAAGTCCAGCTGGTCCTTGGGCTTCTTGGACGCGGTGGTGGCCGACAGCACCATGGTGTCGTCGTCCAGGTACGCAACGGCGGAGCCGGCGGCCTGCTTGGCCAGGCGGCCCGTCTCGAAGCGGATGGTGCGGGTGCCGAAGGTTCCGTTGTCGATAACGGCCTCGGCGTAGTGGGTCTCGTTCTCCACTAGCGTTTTCTCCGATACATATCGTCTTCTCGCCCCCACGCCCGTGTGGCGGGGGACGGTGCGGAGAAGCCCTCCATCGGCGGGCCGGTCTTCGATCGAAGCACCCGGGTTGCTGTGTCCGGGGGCCACTACCGAGGACCGGCGGCGGGGAGGCTGCTTCTCGCTCGTCTGTAGGACGTTCTGGGACCAGGTTACTGAGAATCGGCTCAGCTTGGCATTCCGGTCGTCCGGGCGAGCCGGACACGTCCCGTGCATACAGCAAAGGGAGCGGCTCCCTCAGTCGTGGGAACCGCTCCCTTCACGGCGTCTTACTTGGCGCCGCCGGCCGCACCGCGGCGGATGCCGAGGCGGTCGACCAGGGCACGGAAGCGCTGGATGTCCTTCTTGGCCAGGTACTGCAGGAGGCGGCGACGCTGACCGACCAGGATCAGCAGACCACGACGGGAGTGGTGGTCGTGCTTGTGGATCTTGAGGTGCTCCGTCAGGTCCGAGATCCGGCGGGAGAGCATGGCCACCTGGACCTCGGGGGAACCGGTGTCACCCTCCTTGGTGGCGAACTCGGACATGATCTGCTTCTTCGTAGCGGCGTCGAGCGACACGCGGTACTCCTCTTTGATGTTCGATGCGCCCGCGAGTGCCCCTGGTCTTGATCTCAGGGGGTCTTCCGTTACTCGGGGGCGAAGGTCCGATGAGCGCAGCCCTCAGGATGATCCGGGGGCGCGTACACAAACGGCCGTCACACAGCGTACCAGGCCGGCGCAGCCGGTTCGGCCGGGGCGCGGTGGCCCGGGAGCGGCCGGGGGGGTCGCTTTGTTCTCGATCGCCCCACGGGCTTGTTTTTGCCCGGCTGAGAGCCTGTCGGGCGACCTTCGATCGGAAAGCGGACGCGGTCTGGTGCGTGCGATTCCAAAGCGCCGGAAGGCCCTCGGACGGGGTCTCCCCTGCTCGAACGAAGCTGAGAGCTTGGGGAAGGAGCTACTAGGGCATTTCGGCAACGCGGGAAGCGTGCGTGCCAGGGCGCGGCCGCCCGCTCAGAGGTCGCCCGACAGGCTCTGAGCTGGGTTTTTGACCGGGCGGGCCCGCAGGGTCAGCTGGTGAGGGCGCGGATCGAGTGGTAAAGATCGAAAACGGCGAGGCACAGGGGCATCAGCGTCAGGAGCACGCACGCTTCGGCGATCTCCAGGAAGCGCCCCCAGAACGGGGTGACTCCCTTGCGCGGCACGATCAGCCCTATGGCAGTGATCAGGGCGGCGCCGCCCGCGACGGCTGCGGTGAGCCAGATCGTACGGATGTCGAGTGCGGTGCTGTCCCCCGCGACGGCCTCGCGCAGCATTTCGGTCGGCGGATTGAGGGACAGGCCGAGGCCCAGGAGCACGAGTGCGCCGAGACCCGCCGCCAGGGCGCAGCCGACCTGGGCCGTGTAGCGGAACAGGTGGGAGCGCATCAGCATGGCAACTCCGGTGGCAAGCGCCAACAACTGGCCCCAGATGTTGTCCGAGAACCCCAGGACGGCTGCGGCGCCCACGGCCACCAGCGCGCATCCGCCGACCAGGCCGACGAGCAGTTCGTGGCCGCGCCGCGCCTGGGCGGCAATGCGGTCGGCGTCGACCGGCCCCTGCGGCGCCGGTTCGGACGTCCCGTAGTCACCGACGGTGGTACGGGGCGGCTCGAAGCCGATGGGGAGGCGGGCGAAGCGGGTGGAGAGACCGGGCAGGAAGGCGAGGACACCCACGGAGAGCGGGGCGCACACCGCCGCAGTCTCGGCAGGCTCCATGCCGGTCATGATCGCGATGAAGGTCACCAGCAGGCCGATGGCGGCGGCGAACACGAACGCGACGAAGAGACCGTCCCCGCCGGGGGCGGCGATCATGAGGATTACCGCCGCCACCAGCACGGCGGCGCAGGCGAGCAGGAACTGGAGCCTGCCGATGCCCTGGCCCTCGCCGAGCGGCAGCAGCCCGGCACCGGAGACCGCGGCGTTCGTAAGCGCGCCGATCCCCAGAGCTGTGGACGATCCCCGGTCGTCGTACACACGCGCGCGTACGCAGGCGAGCGCGAGAGCGAGTACGGCGATGACGGCGGCAAGGACGCCCGGCAGGCCGTGCATGTCGTGCCGGGGGCCGGAGGTCCACAGCACGAAACCGAGCAGGACCAGCAGGAGCGACCCGCCGAAGAGCCCGGCTCCGCGCATGAGGCTGTCGCCCCAGAGAATGCGGTCCCGGGCGACGGCGGTGGCGACGGCGTCGGAGACGTCGTCGAAGACCGCGGGGGGCAGCGACTCGGAGAAGGGACGCAGGGACAGCAGTTCACCGTCGAGGATGCGTTGACCGGCCAGGGTGCGCCCGCTGTCGAGGACGGTGCCGTCGCGGCGTACCAGGTGATAGCCGACCGGAGCGCCCTGGGCGGGGCTCTGCCCCGACAGCCGGAGGATCTCCGGGTACAGGTCGGCGACCGGGATGTCCTCGGGCAGCGCCACGTCGACGCGGCTGTCGGGCGCGACGACCGTGACCCGGCAGAAACCGGTTCCGTTGCCGGCCGGAACTCCGGGACCCGGCCGACCTTGTCCGGTGGCCGCCGCTTGGGCCGTCATAGTCACCTGCTGCTCCCCCTCATCGTTCCCCTGAAACGAACCCCGGGAACGCGGGCCTCGCTCGCGCCCCGAATGACCGTTTCCTTGCGGTAGTTAGCGAATGCTTACACGCGTCGCGACACCCTATCGCTCTCGGGTCATCTCGTACGCCAGTAGGATCCTCCCGCGGATGGAGCCCGTCGCCACGGGGGCGCCGATACGAACAGTTCTGTCCGGCAAGGGAATTGGTGAGCTGTGAGCCAGATTGTCGTCAAGCGCCCACCGCGGGCCCTGCCCTCCGAAGTGCCGGACGAGCAGGTGCAGTTGCAACCTCCGCCCGAGCTGCCTCGTGGTCAGCAGGAGGGGGTGATGATGCAGCTGCTGCCGATGCTCGGCATGGGTGGTTCCGTCGTCTTCTTCTTCATGACCCCGAACCCGATCATGCGAATCATGGGCATGATCATGATCGCGTCAACGATCGCCATGGCCATTGCGATGATCGTCCGCCTCCGGCAGGGCACCCAGGGGCAGCTCGCGGACATGCGGCGTGACTATCTGAAGTACCTGACGCAGACAAGACGCGCCGTGCTGAAGACAGCCCGCAAGCAGCGCGACGCGCAGTTCTATCTTCACCCGTCCCCGGAGCAGTTGTGGGCACTTGTCGCCGAGGGCAGCCGGGTGTGGGAGCGCCGCGTCGGTGACGCCGACTTCGCGCAGGTACGCATCGGCCTGGGCAGTCAGGAACTCGCCACGCCGCTCATCGCGCCCCAGACCGCGCCGGTCGATGAGCTGGAGCCGCTGACCGCGGGGGCGATGCAACAGTTCTTGACGACCCACAGCACGCTGGACGGCCTGCCCATGGCGGTCTCGCTGCGCGCCTTCTACCACCTGACAATCAGCGGCGAAGCGGAGTCCGTCCGTTCCACGGCCCGTGCGATGGTCGGTGCGCTCGCCTCGCTGCACTCCCCCGAGGATCTGATCATCGCCGTCGCGACGGGGCAGGACGCTGTCCCGCGCTGGGAATGGGCGAAGTGGCTTCCGCACGTCCAGGCCCCGGACTTCGTCGACGGCGCCGGCAGCCGCCGCCTGATCACCACCAGCATCGCGGAGCTGGAGGAGATGCTCGCGGGCCGGCTCGACGGCCGGCCGCGCTTCCAGCCCGACGGCCAGCCGCTCATGGACCAGCCTCATGTCGTCGTCGTGCTCGACGGCCAGTCCGTATCGCCGGTGTCGACGCTCGCTGCGGCCGAGGGCCTCCAGGGCGTGACGGTCGTCGAGGTCGTACCGGGTGAGGTCAACGGGGCACGCGGCGGCCTGTCCGTCGTGGTGCACCCCCATTCGCTGCGACTGGAGTCCGAGCACGGGCTGGTCTACGACGGCGTTCCCGACCTGCTCAGTTACGAGGCCGCCGAAGCACTGGCCCGGCAACTGGCGCCGCTCCATGCGACCTCGGGCGGGGACGACGACGAACCGCTGCTCGCCAATCTCGAATTCACCGATCTGCTGAACCTCGGTGACGCGGCCTCGATCGACGTCAGCAGGACCTGGCGGGCCCGCTCCCAGGCGGAGCGGCTGCGCGTCCCGATCGGCGTCGGCGAGGACGGCAGCCCCGTGATGCTCGACCTCAAGGAAGCGGCGCAGGAGGGCATGGGACCGCACGGCCTGTGCGTCGGCGCCACCGGTTCCGGCAAGTCCGAACTGCTGCGTACGCTCGTGCTCGGCCTTGCCGTCACCCACACCTCGGAGACACTCAACTTCGTCCTCGCGGACTTCAAGGGCGGTGCCACCTTCGCCGGTATGGCACAGATGCCCCACGTCGCAGCGGTGATCACCAACCTCGCGGACGATCTGACGCTGGTGGACCGCATGGGTGACTCCATCAGCGGTGAGCTCAACCGCCGCCAGGAGATGCTGCGCGACGCGGGCAACTACGCCAACATCCACGACTACGAGAAGGCACGCGCCGCGGGAGCCCCGCTGCAGCCCATCCCCTCCCTCGTCCTGGTCATCGACGAGTTCAGCGAACTGCTGACCGCCAAGCCCGACTTCATCGAGATGTTCGTGCAGATCGGACGCATCGGCCGTTCGCTGGGCGTCCATCTGCTGCTGGCCTCGCAGCGCCTCGAAGAGGGGCGGCTGCGCGGTCTGGAGACCTATCTGTCCTACCGGATCGGCCTGCGCACGTTCTCGGCGGGCGAGTCCCGGGCGGCGCTGGGTGTGCCCGATGCCTACCTCCTGCCCAACGTCCCCGGTTCCGGCTACCTGAAGTACGGCACGGACGAGATGGTGCGCTTCAAGGCCGCGTACGTCTCCGGGGTGTACCGCTCGGGCGCCCAGTCGGCCGTCTCCTCCGGCCCCCTGCCGGTGGACCGCAGGCCGGTGGTGTTCACGGCGGCTCCGGTGCCGGTGCAGTACGTACAGCCGAGCCCTCGGACCGGGGCCTCCGTACCCGACGCGCGTACACCGGAGGACGACGCCCTGGCGGACACGGTGCTCGATGTGATCGTGCGCCGGCTGGAGGGCCGGGGGGCCTCCGCGCACCAGGTGTGGCTCCCTCCGCTGGACAACCCACCGTCGCTGGACGAGCTCCTGCCGGGGCTCTCCGCGGTCGAGGGCCGTGGGCTGACCCAGCCCGGATTCGAGGGTTCGGGCCGTCTCGTTGTCCCCCTGGGCGTGGTCGACAAGCCGTACGAGCAGCGGCGCGACACGCTCTACCGGGACTTCTCCGGGGCGGCAGGCCACATGCAGATCACCGGTGGTCCGCAGTCCGGCAAGTCCACGCTGCTGCGCACACTCATCGCGGGCTTCGCACTCACCCACACGCCGCAGGAGGTCCAGTTCTACGGACTCGACTTCGGTGGCGGGGGCATGGCCTCGGTCTCCGGTCTTCCGCACGTCGGCGGGATCGCCTCCCGGCTCGACCCGGAGCGGGTGCGGCGTACGGTCTCCGAGGTGTACGGGATCATGGCGCGGCGTGAGGAGTACTTCCGCAGCGCGGGCATCGACTCCATCGCCACCTTCCGCAGGCTGCGGGCGCGCGGCGACATCTCGGTGACGGACCAGCCGTGGGGCGATGTCTTCCTGATCATCGACGGGTGGGGCAACTTCCGTACGGACTACGAGGGCCTGGAAGCGGCAGCCGTGGACATCGCGGCGCGCGGCCTCGGATACGGCATCCACTTGATCGTCACGGCGTCGCGTTCCATGGAGGTCCGGGCCAACCTCAAGGACCACCTGATGAACCGGCTCGAACTGCGGCTCGGCGACGTCATGGACTCCGAACTGGACCGCAAGGCCGCGGTCAACGTGCCGGCCGGCGTGCCCGGTCGTGGTCTCACGCCGGAGAAGCTGCACTTCATGGCCGCGGTACCGCGGATCGACGGCATCAACTCCGACAGCGACCTCTCCGAGGCAACGGCGGCCATGAACCAGGAAGTCGCCCGGCACTGGACCGCGGCGCCCGCCCCAGCGGTCCGGCTGCTGCCCCGCGAACTCCCGGTGCACAAGCTGCCCGCGGGCTACGCGCATCCGGAGCGGGGCATCGCGTTCGGTATCGACGAGAACAACCTGGAGCCGGTCTTCCTCGACTTCGAGCGTGACCCGTTCTTCCTGGTGTTCGGCGAGAGCGAGTCCGGCAAGTCCAATCTGCTGCGGCTGCTCATCAAGCAGTTGGCCGAGCGGTACGACGGGAACACCTGCAAGTTCTTCGTCATCGACAACCGGCGAGCGCTCCTGGACGTCACCCCTGCGACGCACCTGGCGGAGTACGTGCCCATGTCCAACAACATGGAGCACCACATGGACGCGCTGTACGACCTGATGAAGCGTCGTACGCCGTCGCCCGACGTCACGGCGCAGGAACTGCGCGAACGCAGCTGGTGGAGCGGCCCGACGGTGTACGTGGTCGTCGACGACTACGACCTGGTCTCCACGTCCAGCGGGAACCCGCTGGCCAAGCTCACGGAGATGCTGCCGTTCTCACGTGACGTCGGCGTCCGGTTCATCATCGCCCGTAGCACGGCGGGGGTCGGACGGGCCCTGTACGAGCCGTTCATGCAGCGCATCATGGAGCTGGGCGCGCAGGGCCTGATGCTCTCGGGCGACCCCATCGAGGGGGACGTCCTCGGCAACGTACGACCGCGCCCGATGCCCCCGGGGCGCGGGGTCTTCGTCACGCGGCGGCGGGGGAATCCGCTGGTGCAGTCCGGGCTCATGGACGGGGAGCGGTAGCGCCCGCCGGCCACGGCAGGGTGCTGGGCGGCACACCTCTGGTGGCTCGTCCGGCTCCCGGCCGTTGCTCGCAGTTCGTTCCGTCAATCCGACAATTCCGGAACCGCACTGGAGGGTTCTGCACATGGCTTGGGCCGAGTGGGAGCAGCTGAAGGCCGATGCGGCCGTCAGGAACGGCGCGCAGATGCAGCTCAACAAAGCCGGACCTACGAGCGGCGGCAGCAAACAGGGCGACCTCGCGGTCAATCAGACCGACCTTTCAGCCGTCCGTGACGAGGCATCCAAGCTGCACGGGCGCTTGTGGAAAGAAGCCCGTGTCGCAGGCCCACCAGCGAGACGGCAGCAAGCGACCTCACCACCCAAGGCCTCGAACTCGGCGGAGCCCTCCAGCACGTGGCGGACCGGTGGGACAAACAGCTCCAGTCCCTCATCGATGCCTGCGGACACATATCGAACCTCGCCTCCGCGAACGTGAGGCCGCAAGCTCCTCGAAATGATTCACCCAATGGTTGACCTGATCTGTCGAAGTTACCCAGAAGATAGATTTGCTGGAACAGTACTCTGTCAATTGTCATCTGAAATCGGCTTCAAAGGCGGGACCTGCGAATGACCACACGCGTGAATGGACGGTCCGCCTCGGCCTGGATCGCCGGGGTGACGCTGCTTCTTCTGACCGGATGCGGCGGTGAGCGTGGGAGCGGCAGCGCTGACAACAAGGCGGCGGCATTGAGCGCAAAGCAGGTGGAGTCGGCCTTGCCGGGTGGTGTGGCCATGCCGGGCTGGACGGTGGCCGAGGAGCCAGAGGCAATTCCCATGAACAGCATGTACAAGCAGCGTGTGTGCCCCAATGAGGGCAACAAGGGCTGCGAGGACGCTCGTTTCTACGGCCTCTCGACCTTCTACCGCGACGACAAGAACGCCAATGCCTACTTCCAGATGGCAGCCTATAAGGACGAGCAGAAAGCCGAGACGGCATACGACGCTCTCTGGAAGATCAACAGTCGGGGTCCAGGGCCGAAGGCGGAGGACCTGGATCTCGGCGGGCTCGGACAAGAGAGCAACGCTCGCGTCGGCACTGTGGGCTTCAAGGGGGAACCGGGAGCAGTGGCTCAGGTGCGAGTCGGCACGACGCTGCTCTGGGTTCAGGTCACTGGCGCCCACAAGGGCGACATTGAAGACGCCCTCGTCAAAGACATGGCCTCGCTGTTCAGTGAGCGCGCCGAACAGGTGCAGAACGGCGACACGCCGTCCGCCGCTCTCGGCCGCTGAGCGCCGGCCGAGCAAACGGCGCTCGGCCGTGATGTCCCCGACCCACTTCCGGCCGGGTCGCTTGGCGGTGAAATCACGGCCCGCCAGGTCCAAGACCCGGACATCCAAGTATCAACCTGTCCAGATCAGAGGAGAACTTCGCCCTGCCACCTTGGCTACGCGCCGGTCACCCGGTCAGCTTTGATCGACGCGAGCAGTGCGGACAGGCCGACACTGCTGGCGACGAGTATCACGTTTGGCTCGTCGCTTTCTCGCAGCCGGAACGTGCCATCAGACGCGCCGGCGACATTGACGCAGTTCGCGCCCTCGGTGCTGTACGAGGACTTCTGCCAGTTGTACTCGGACATGAAATGGCCTCTCAAAGACTTCTAGCGATCTTATGGACGAAGTCCCGGCTTTGCGCGGGGCTGAGCGCGCAGCTCTCCATGCGGTCCAGGACAGATCTATAGCGTGCAAGCTGTGCCTCAGCATCGAGGAAATCACAACCGTGATCGGAATCCAGCACAACGGTGTCCAACTGTGGCACCTTCCCGGCGACGTAGGTGATCGGCTGCCCAGCAGCGGGGAAGTCCTGGCGCTCGAAGGGAATCACTTGGATCGTGACGTTGTCCTGCTCCATCATCGCGGCCATGTGAAGCAACTGCGCTTGAGTGACCTCAGGTCCACCGAACCGCATACGTAGCGCTGCTTCATGAACGATGGCGGTGTAGGGAAGTGTGACCTCCCGGAAGAGCGCCGCTTGGCGCTTGACTCGGAAAGAAGCGCGATGTTCGATTTCATGGGGTCGCAACTGCGGAACGCTCTGCCTGAACACTGCTCGAGCGTGCTCCAGCGTCTGTACCAGTCCCGGCATGGAGACCACCACCCCCACGCGCACCGCGGTCGCCCAGTTCTCACACTCCGCGACCTCGATCAGTCCCGCAGGTAGCAGCTCACGGTACTCGTCCCACCAGCCGCGCTCTCGGCCACCTGTCATCTCTGCCATGGCATCCACTAGAGCGGCGTCATCGCATGAATAACTGTTCGCCATGGCACGCACTCGGTCAGCGCTCACCGCATAACGCCCAGCTTCGATCATGCTCATTCTCGCCTGCTGAACACCGACGCTCGCCGCAGCCGCCGTCGACGAGAGTCCGGCCCGCTCCCGCAGCTTGCGTAGTTCGGCTGCCAGGCGCCGCTGCCGCAGCGTCGGAGGCATCGTTCGCGCCACCCGACCCCACCTCCATTCGCGCAGGTATTCCATCCGTCACCCACACGAACGGAATACTAAACTCTCCCCATGAAAGGGATACATCTATCCCTATGCAAGCTACGTTATCAATGCGGTTCAACTCCTCCCGTCGACAGGAGACTTCGCATGGCTAACGTATCGTCACCTTCCTCCCCCACTGGCCCTCCCGATCGCTTCGCCGACGAGATCCGCGCCCTCGTCGAAGCCACCGCACCTCGCCTCTTCGCCGTGGTCGAGCAGTTCGAAACCGACAGCGGCGAGCCTGACGCCCGTGTCGCCGCGTGGGGCCTCG
Source organism: Streptomyces sp. NPDC005151 (assembly GCF_053599875.1). Taxonomy (NCBI): domain Bacteria; kingdom Bacillati; phylum Actinomycetota; class Actinomycetes; order Kitasatosporales; family Streptomycetaceae; genus Streptomyces; species Streptomyces sp. NPDC005151. The sequence goes on from NZ_JBSFYR010000045.1 coordinate 20,180, forward strand.
CGCACGACGACGGGAGCGCTCAGGTCACCGCCGTGGACGGCGGGTTCCGGATGTCGCTGCGTACTCCCGGCCGTGCGACCCAACTGATTTCCCTGCGCCCGGGAAGCATCGGATACCTGGTGGGGCCGGGGCCAACCACCCATATTACGCCCGCGAGTTGACAGAGATCAGCTCTCTCGCCCCGTACCTGCTGAGCCTCCGAGACGGGGATGGTGCTGCTCCGGGGTCCGGTGACAGCGCCCCTACCTCGTGCCCGGGGCGCTGCACTGTACTCGGCTTGGCGTTCGGGACACAGGTCAGGGTGGGCACCTCCCGTGCGTGCCCACCCTGACCTGTGTTCTGTCGAGAACTACTCGAAGTTGGCCTTCCCCCGCTTGTCGCCGGCCTGGTAAGCAATTCCAGCCTCGCGCACCTTGCGAGAAATCTCGCTCAGGGCGGTGTGAATCGCCGTGGCGTCCTCATTCCAGCCGTGCTGAGCGTGGTCATAGGCACTCTTGGCTTCGCCCACCCAGAGCTCGGACACATTGGCGATCATCCGCTTGATGGACGCAAGGTCCTCTTGGAGCTGCTTGCTCTGCCGGTCAATGGCACTGGCTGCGAGATCCAGGCTCGAGTAAGTGACAACCATCGTGCCGTCGTTGTTGTTCGGCATGCGGTCCTCCCGTGTTATCTGGGTTTGGTGTGACGGCCTCGTACGTGGTACGGGCGCGGCAAGGTCAGAAGTTGTTGAGGTTCGAGGTCCTGGCCTCCACGGCCGCGTCACCCGAGTAACCGCTGACGACGTCGACGCCCTGGAGGGCCTGCTTGACTTCGTCTTCGGTGTTGCCCGAAATGGTTCGGGCCGCCTTGATGGCCTCCTGGTACCTGACGAGCCGATGGGCGATGCTGACCATCTTCTGGTTGATCTCGTCCTGCTTCGTGTTGAAGGCGCCGGCGCCGATGCCCTTCCAAGCGCCTTCCAGGCTGTCGATCGTCGCCTGCAGCGTCTTCAGCTGGCCTTTCACGGAGTCGAACCGCGTGGAGAGCTCGCCCTCCAGCTTGAGGAGAGCGGCATCTGAGAGCTTCTGATCAGCCATGTTTTCGGCTTCCTTTCTTGTGCCCTTATTCGGTCCGGCTGTACTCGCCGGTGGCTACGGGTGAAGGACCTACGGTCAGTCAGGCGGTGCGGCGCTTACGGACGAGCGCGAAGGTTCCGCCGCTAAGCACGATTACCGCTGCCGCTCCGCCGAGGATCAGGCCCAGTTGACTGTTGTCGTCCTTCTCAGCGCTGGAGCCTGCCACGACGGTGTCCTCAGCCTTTTCTTTCTTCTCGGGCTGTGACGAAGCTGATGCGGACGGGGCGGATGAGGCCGGAGAACCGGACATCTTCTCCTTGGTGAGAGGGCTGATGTCCGGGGCGCCAGGGTTGCCCTTGCCCTTGAGGATGTTCATGGAGGGGCGGATCAGGCCGTGGCCGAGGTACTTGCTCAGCGTGCCCTTCTCCCAGTCACGGCCGGCGGTATCGAAGAGCACATTGAGGACCTGGTTCGCGGTCCAGTCCGGGTGGGCGGACCACACCAGGGCTGCGGACGCAGATGCGATGGCTGTGGCAGCACTCGTTCCGCCATCGCCGTCGCAGTAGCTTTGAAATGCGGTGTCGCACCAACGTGGGATGTCATTGCCAGGAGCGGCGATATCTACGATGTTCCCGTTTTGGGAATACTCGGCCACCTTGCCATCACGGTCAGCTGAGGAGACGCCAACGACCTGCGGGTACGCGGCAGGATATTGCTCTCTGTTATTTGCCTCCGCATTGTTCCCCACGCCCGCAAAAAACAGCTTCCCCTTACTCTGGGCGTACTTGACAGCTTCTCGTTCTTCTCTGCCTGGAAAGTCACTACCGAACGACATACTGATGATCTGCGCATCACTGTCCGCCGCAGCTCGGATAGCATCCTCGGAGTCATGCGCATTCACCGAATGCTCATTCTGGAACTCCGTATCGGTGATACGCATCGGGATGATCTTCGCACCTGGGGCGAGGCCTTGCAGGCCCCCTCCCTTGCCCGTTCCAGCAATCAGCTCAGCCATGGTGGTGCCATGCCCGCGATAGTCGTCGTACTCATCACCATCGGCTCCCGTGGCGTCAAGCCCTTTCAGGACCTGCCCTTTAAGAGACGGCGTCGATGAGTTGACGCCACTATCGATGACAGCAACCTTTATGCCCTCACCCGTGGTAACTTTCCACATTTCCTCGGCCTGCATCGCGCTGAGGTACCACTGCTTCGATTGGACGTCCGCGGCGATTGCGGAGGGAGCCACCCCTGCGAATCCCACGCTCCAGGCAGCGGCCACAACCACCGCGCCGAGCAGGCGTCCTCGCAATCCGAGAGACATGCGGCGCTTCCGGGTCTGGCTCATTCCTGCTGTCATCCTGACTTCCGAATCTTCCCTGTACCTACTCGATCACCGGAGGTGCGACTCCACGCCGTCCGGCCTCCCACGTCTCTCTGTCTTCCGTCAGGTAGTCCGGACGCGGCGTGCCGCCATCCTGATCCTCGTTGTCAGAGTCCCTGCGGCCTGCAGGTCCACGTACGAGGCCTGCGCCTCCAGCGGTGAAGCCCTTTGCGCCGCCGGATCCGGCAGCACCACCACGAGCCGTACCCACGACTCCGTTCGAACTGGGAGTGCCTCGTCCACCAGGCCGAGGCGCGCTGCTCGCTCCCCCGGCTCCGATCACTCCCCGTGGGTTGGCACCACCGGCAGATCCGCGCGTTTGTGCTGCACCTCCGGCTCCGATGACCGTGCCGCGCGAAACACCACGGGCTCCCCCAGGCGTACCCGCGCCTGGGGTGGCGCGCTGCGGCGTTCCACCTACGATGCCGCTTGCCCGGCCAGCACGCGGCCCGGCGGTTCCGGATGTACCTGCATGGCCTCCTGCCACGGGCCTTCCGCCAGTCACACCGGACCGGCCGGCAACAGGGGACTGGCCCCCGCCGCCGCGTCCGGATGTGCCTGAGGCCGAACCTCCGCCCAGGGGAGTCGGACGCCCCACCGGGGCTCCGGCGCGACCATTCGCCGCAGGGCCACTACCAGTGGAAACCGCGGCTTTGGATGCGCCGCCCCCGGGCTGTCCGACTGCCCTGGGCGCGCCTGCTGATCCCTGGGACCACCGCGCGCTACCTGTCGCGGGGTTCACAAAGCCATTCGCCATGGGCGGAGTCGGGCCGCCGCCTGGGACCGTAGGACCTGTGGCTGGAGAGGCTGGAGAAGCTGGAGAGGCATTGGGAGCGGTCACTGGAGCCGGTGGCGTGGCCACACTGTTGATCTCTGTCGAGGTGCTTTTGTCCAGCACGGGTGCAGTTCCGAGCGCCTCGATCGCAGCTTGCCCACCAGTACCTGTGGCACCCGTGCTGGCTGCACTGCGCGTGGCAGCCTGCTCCGAACTCTCTCGTGACGTGCCGTTCCCCACCGCCTCAGAGCCTACTGATGAGTTGCCGGAGTCAAGAGGCGTTCCAAAGCGCCCCCGCGGCCGCGGCATGGCAACATCAAGCTGCTTGTCGAACCGCGGCGGCTCCTGCGCCGCTAACATCTCCTCCGAGACCGAGTAGTACGACGCCAGTCGGTTCGCCTGGTTGATGGCCTCCTGGCGGTCCTTCTCGACCTTCACCGCCGCGGCGTACTCCGGGTTGCCCTCGATCCGCTTCGGGGCCTCGATCTCGTCGGGGGACTTGCGACTGAGACGGCTGTCACGGGGCGGCAGTGAGTTGCGTACCGAGGCGAGGCCTGTCCCCGCGACCGTGATCTGCGTGCCGGCCGCCTGCGCGAACTCACCCAGCTTGTCCGCATGGGCGACCAAGCCATTGCCCCAGTCACGGAAGGCGGTTCCGGACTCGCCCTCCCAGTGGACAGCCGCGATGAAGTCGCCCAGTTCCTTCGAGGCGTCGCTGATAGCGGTCCTTGCCTTCAGGAGCGCCCGACCCGCCTCCTCGAGGTGCTCCGGGTTGGAGTTCTCCATCAGGTCGATCATCGCGTTGAGCTCATGGCCCTCGAACGAGGTCCGTCCCGAGGAGCCGGAGCTCCCGAAGCCGAATACCTCCAGGACGCCCTGGAGCTGCCGGTTGACGTCGGTGACGAGCAACTGGCCCTGGACGCGTGCCTGATCCTGCTCCTGCTGTTCCTGCTGAGTCAGTTCCGGCTTCTTCGGTTCGCTCATTCGGCTGCCCACCCCGAGTCGCTCTGCTTGTCAGCGTTCTGCTCAGGCTTGCCCGTCTTCTCGGCCTGCGCCCTCTCGCGCTCAGCGTCCAAACGCACCTGGATCTCGTAGAACCGCCGCCGCACGTCGTCGTCCACGTTGTCGAAACCCACAGCCGCCGCGTGCACGCCGAGGCTCAGGTACTCGATCTGGTCGCCCAGCGATTGCGAGAGCGTGACGAGCGACTCGTGGACGCGGTTGTACTGCGTGTAGAGCCCGTCCGCTTCCGCAAAGCACGCGTTCTGACCGCTCAAGGAGGCGCGCGACACCGCCTGTGCCGCGATTTTCGACTTGCCGGCTGCCGAACCTTCGAATTCCGCCAGCAACGCGTTCACGCGCTTCTGGAACTGTTCGAGGGCTCCTACGCCGCGCTGGAGATCCCCCGAGCCTCCCCAATCCGTACCGTCGGTCACGATACTGCCCTTCCCCGATTCCCCGTTTACTCAGACCGCCTCACGTTGCTATCGCACCCGCGTGAACAGGTCTGGCCTCATAGCATCAACCCTAGCCAATGGAACTGACATGACCAACTGTCTTGTCCATCACGTGACTTCTCGGATTGACGCAATCCACGTGTCCGAGTGCCGATCGCCGCGGCAATGTCAGGTACCGCCAATTCGCCCCGGACGCCCGGACCGTCGTCGCATGTCGCGCACGGCCACGGCCGCACCCGCTATGGCGGCGACCAGTACGCCCCCGCCCACCACCACATAGGTCGCCAGGCGTGCGTTGCGTTCGTCCGCCGTTTCGCCCAGGTGGAGTTCAGCCGGTGTCGGCGCTTCGCCCTTGCTCACACCTTCGTTCGCCACCGGGCGTTCGATGGGCTTGTCGTCCTCCGTCAGGGCACGCACCGGGTCGACGACGCCCCAGCCCACCAGACGGTCGTGTCCCGCGACCGAGCGTTCCGCCGTCTGCTGGATCTGGGCGACGATCTGCTTCTGCGTCCAGCCCTGGTGCTTGGCCTTGATGAGGGCGGCGACTCCTGCGACGTACGGGGCCGAGAAGCTGGTGCCGTTGTCGGCGCAGTGTCCGCCGCCGGGCACCGTCGAGATCATGTCCACGCCGGGGGCGGCCACGCCCACGAATTTGCCGGACTGGGAGAAGGCCGCCCGTTCGTTGTTGCGGTCCGACGCGGCCACGGCCAGGACACCGTCGTACGAGGCCGGGTAGGTCTCCTTGACGTTGCCGCCGAGCCCGTCGTTGCCGGCGGAGGCGACGATCACGATCTCCTTGGCCAGGGCGGCGTCCACTGCCTGCTTCAGAACGCCCGCGGGCTTCACCGCGTTGGCCGTGTCCTGGGAGATGTTGATGACGTCCGCATCGGCGACGTCGGCTGCGTAGGTGATGGAGGCGGCCAGCGATTCGGCCGTTCCGTGGCCCTGGGCGTCGTTCTGCTGAATCGGAATGATCGTCGCGTCCGGAGCCAGGCCCGTGAAGCCGGTGCCCTTCGCCTCTCGTGCTGCAATGATTCCGGCGACCTTGGTGCCGTGACCGACCGTGTCGGTGGTGCCGTTCTCATTGCCGCGCTCGATCTTGCTGCCGTTCTCGTCCTTGAGGTTCTTCCGCAGGAAGTTACGGCCGCTCCTGACGTCCACGGCCGCCTTGAGCTGAGGGTTCTTGACGTCCACACCCGTGTCGATGACGGCCACCCGTACCCCCTTGCCGGTGGACTGCTTCCACAGCTCGTCCATCAGGACACGCTGCAACGCCCAGGGGCGGCCCGCGTACTTCTTCGAGGGGAAGGTGCACTGGGTTGAGTCGTCCGCGGCGGCGGGCAGTACGGGCAGCGTGACGAAGAGGACGGCGGTGGCGGCTGCGGCTGTCAGCGGACGCCGGTACGGAGAGGAGTGCGTCGTCATGTGGATGCGCTCCTCAGGAACCCTGCGGCTGACGGGCCGCGCCAGTCGACAGGCGTGGTCCCGTGGGCAGGAACGAGGACCAGGCGGCCGGGATGGGCGCGGGCACGACGTCCTTGTATCCGAGCTGGTTCTGCGCTTGTTGCGCCTCCTGCTGCCGCTGCGCCCTCTCCTCCTTCGTGCCTGATTCGCCGATGCCGGAGTCGTCCTGCACGCTGTCGCCGTTGGACTGCATGGCATAGCGCAGACCGGTGTCGGTGACCAGGAAGAGGGGGCCGGAGTCGGCGCTGGACCCCTTGAACTGCCGGAAGAGCTGTCCGGATCCGGGGGTGACGTAGGCGCTGCTGGAGCCGGTGGGGAGCGTTGCGGGGAAGCTCGTGCCCGCCCACGTGCTGAGCGTGCCGGCCCCGTTCTTCGTGGCGACACCGCGCAGGACGTTGCACACGGTGTTACGGCTGCCGGCCGCGGCGCTCGCGGAGTTGACGGGCTTCGGCTCCCTCGTGGGCCAGTCCATGTCCTGCCCGAAAGCCTCGCCGGGCTCGAACGCTCCTGCGCTGACAGACCTCTCCTTGCTGTCCTGGCCGAGGTTGACCAGGGCCCGGCTGCTGAGCAGGAGCTTCGCGACGAAGTCCGATACGGGGGCGACCCGGCCGCGCAGGACCACGTACTGCTGGGTCCTGGTGCCGGACGGCGCCGCGAGGACCATGCCCACCCTGTTCGCCTCGGGCGGCAGCTCCCCCGGGATGCCCGCGTCGGCGCGGGGGGTTCCGGGGACGGTCGGGAAGTCGATCGCGTCTCCGGTGTGCAGGGTGTCCAGCCACGCGGAGGAGACCCGCTGGGGGGCGCGGCCGTCGCCGACCAGGGTGCGAAGCAGCAGTTCGTCCTTCTTCACCTTGTACGCCTTGCCCGCGGCGTCCACGATGTAGCGGGTTCTGTCCGGTCCCGGTCCCTCGACGTACATCAGCTCACCGCCGTGCAGCCGGCCCGCGCCCTCGGTCTTCTTCTGCTCGCGCTCCGCGAAGACGAACGCCGCCTTCTGGATGGCCCTGCCGCCCTCGCCGGGCCGCTCGCAGACGGCCCACCGCTTCTTCGATCCGGCTTCGCCCTTGTCCGGCAGCCGGTCGGGGGCGTACGGGATACCAAGGGTGGCGCCGTGCGGGATCTTGCCGTTGTCGAGGACCGATTCGTCGACGTTGATGACCTTGCCCTTGTCCGGGTCAAGGAGGAGCTTGGCCGAGGACATGTTCAGCACCGGGTGGAGCTGCGTCTTGCCATCGGTTTTCAACACCACATATCGCGTGGTGGATTTGCTGGCGATAATGACATTCTCGTAGGGGGTGTCCCATTTCTGGGGTGCTACGGGCTTGAACATCCCCCAAGCTCCGAACACCGCGAGGATGACGACGCCGACGATCACACCGGGCACCACCGCACGCAGGGGGCGCGGTGCACCCTCCTCCGAGCCGGTCGGGTTGGGTTGCAGGAACTGTGCGATCAACCTCCGCTTCGCGAAGGTGTAGGCGTTGAGTTCGTCCCGCCGTGATGCCATCTGTCCGCTGCCCCTTTTCCCCAGTGGGCGACCAGGTTCCCACACACGCCGTGGGCCACTGTCGTCGACTGGGCCCCCTACTATGCCTGTTGGCGCTTGACCGTCACTGCTCAGGTTAGGGTGATCACCCGGTCAACGCCCGTGAAAAGAAACGGTAAACAGGGACACGAGGGGGCAATGCGGCGATGGGTGCAGCGACGCGCGAGCGCACGGGGCGGTCTACCCATCGAGCGTCCAGCCCTTCCCGAAGGCAACACGGCAACGAGCCGGACGGCGCAGCACCCACCCCGTCGGTGAACGCCCCTGCGGCGACGACTCTGCGGCCGATCTCGCGGACCGGTCGCCTCGGTCCCGTACTCCGCCAGATGGTGCTCGTCGAGGCGGCCCTGGCGGTCGCCGCGGTGGGTGCCGCGCTCGGCGGTCCCTGGCTGGTGCCCGCAGTCGCGGTCGCCTGCCTGCTGGTGCTCCTCGCGGTGGTACGTCGCCGGGGCCGCGCCGTGCAGGACTGGCTGTCGACGACACTCTCCCTCCGCGATCGCAGGCGGACCGCCGTGGCATCCGCCGCGGATGCGGAGCCGCAGCTGGCGCCGGTGGCGGAAAGTGTGCCGGGATTCGCTCCGTACATCTACGTCGACCGGGACCGCCGCACGGTGGGCATGCTCGGGGACGGCACGTTCCTGACCGCTGTCGTACGGGTCGAGGCCAGCGGTGAATCGCTCCGCCAGGCGCTCGGTGTGCGGGCGCTCCCGCTGTCCCTCCTGGGCGATGCCCTCTCGGTGGACGACATCGTGCTGGAGTCCGCGCAGCTCGTGCAGCAGGTACGCCCCGCTCCGGCGCAGCATCTGCCGCAGCAGTCGGCGGCGCGGCTCTCCTACGCCCCCCTTCAGGAGCAGACCGGGGCGACCGCGCTGCGGATGACCTGGGTGGCCGTGAAACTGGATCCGGAACTGTGCCGGGAGGCGGTCGAGGCGCGCGGGGGCGGAATCGGCGGAGCTCAGCGCTGTCTGGTTCGGGTCGCGGACCATGTGGCGAGCCGGATCACCGGCGCCGGATTCCGGGCCGTGGTGCTGGACCAGGAAGAGCTGCACTCCGCCGTGGCGACATCCGCGTGCGCCAATCCCATCCTGTCGGCCCGCGCCGGACGCCGGGATGCCGCGCCGCAGCGGCGGACGATGGAGACATCGAGGGTCTGGCGGTGCGACGACCGTTGGCACACCGCCTATGCGGTGGACCGCTGGCCCGAGTTGGGCCGAGGGGCGACTCCTCTCCCGCGCCTCGTATCGCTGCTGACCTCGGTCCCCGCGTATGCGACGACCTTCAGCCTGACGGTGCGACGCGGTTCACACCAGGGCGATGTGTCCGTGTCCGGTCACGTACGGATCACCGGCGGCTCCGATACCGAACTGGTCGGGGTGCGAAGGACATTGGAGCAAGCCGCACGGCACGCCAAGGTCGGCCTGGTGCGACTGGACCGCGAGCAGCTGCCGGGCGTGCTGGCGACGCTCCCGCTGGGAGGCGCACAGTGACGAATCGCACCGAGCGGAGGCGGGGACTGCGCGGCCCTCGCCACGCGGGGCACACCCTGGCGACGGAGCACCTGGGCGCGCTGTCCTTGCCGGTCGGGGACGACGGCGTGATCATCGGCAGCGATGCCGAGGGGCGCCCGCAGATGATCGGGTTCCACCGCCCGGCGCCGTACGACGTCCTGTTGATCGGCGGCCTGTGGACCGCGCAGGTGCTGGCGCTGCGCGCGGCGGCTACGGGTGCGCGGGTAGCGGTCGAGACCGGGCGCACCCAGGCCTGGACCACTCTGGCGCAAGCCGCGGGTGCCGGTCTTGAGTGCGTCTCCCTCCATGACGTGGGCCGGGTTCCGCCGACCGGAGCGACCGTGGGCAGCCCGGTGGTGGTGGTGCGCGACTGTGGTATGCGCCCGCCCCGTGGCCGGGTGGTGTCCTCGCCATGGCAGTCGGTGTTGACGCTGCTGCCCTATCTGAGTCCTGTGGCGCCCCGGTTGATGCGGGCTTCGACGCTCGTGGGTATCCAGCGGGTCTCGCCCGCCGAGGCGGACCAGATCGGCCGGATCCTGGGGCTTACTCGGGCCGAGAGCGAGGCTCTGCCCACCCTGGCGGACGGTGTCACGCTCTGGGTGGCGGGCCGCGAGCGCCACTGGGTGATGACCAGTGCGACGGATATCGAGAACGGCCTGCTGGGCACTGCTCGCCGGATGGACTGACTACTGTTTCGTTCGCAACCCCGGGCCTGCCACTTCCGGGGAGGATGGCCGGGGAACGGCACGGTTCGATCGAAGGGACGCCGACATGGGCACCCAGCAGGAAAAGGAAGAGCTCTACGCTCTCGACATCTCGGATGTGGAGTGGCTGAGCGCACCGGGGACCGAGAACGTCGAGGAACGGGTCGAGATCGCGCATCTGCCGGGCGGTGCAGTCGCCATGCGCTCGTCACTGGAACCGGAGACCGTGTTGCGGTACACGGAGGCCGAGTGGCGCGCCTTCGTCCTGGGCGCACGGGACGGTGAGTTCGACCTCACGTAGGCAAGGGTCAGGTGAGAGGGTGGCTGTCCGGACACGACGGCCACCCTCTCACCACGCCTGGGTATGTACCGAGTTGGCCGCTTCGGACCGTGCGCGCTGCCGTACTCGGGGCACTTGAGGACGGTGCGCGACCTACTGGACAGTTTCTGCCGAGCGGAGCGGCCTGCCGGAGCGAGCCCCATGACGATTAGGGTGGGTCCGGGCGCGGCAGAAGAACCTGCGGGCAGGCGATGCGTGTCCCGGGGGAGAGCCGGGCGGTTCGGAATACGGGAACGGCCGCCCCCACCCACCACGGCACAAGGGTGCTCGACCACACCAGGAGGCAAAGTGAACGGCGATCGGGACGAAATCCGAGGGGGCTGGAGCAGGCCCGTCGACGAGTCGTCCGACGCGGAGCCCGCCGAGATGACGGGTGAGTTCACCATCGACTACACCCCGCCCGCCTGGTACACGCAGAACGCGTCGGGGGACTCGTCGGGCGGGGCCGGAACGCACCTGGCGCCGCCTCCGCCGCCCCATGGGGCGCCTGTGTCCGCGCCCGGGCTGCCGGCCGGGGGCGGCTTCGAACCCGACTGGACCCCGGCGCCGCCCGCGCCTGCGCCCGTTCCGCCTGTGGGTCAGACGCCTCCTGTCGCTTCCGCCGCCGCTCCTTCGCCCGCCCCTGCGGAGGGCGCGGGGAACGGTGCGCCGGATCCGTTCGGGGGCGATGATGTGGAGAGCGGCGCGACCATGCGGTTCTCACCTGCCGCGCTGAAGCGCGAGATCGCGGAGCGGGAGGCGGCTGCGGACGGGGTGCGGGTCGGATCCGGTGCCGGTTCCGAAGGCCCTGGCGGCGGCCCGGTCGGTACGGACGCGGGTGTGACGGCCGGAGCCGATTCCGTACCGTCGGATTCCGTCCGGTCCGAGCAGCCCGAGCAGCCCAGCCGGACCGATGCCGCACAGCCTTCCGACGCGGCGGCCGACAACGGTACGGACTCCGTTGCCGAGGAGGCTCCGGATGACGGCGCCGACGCTCCGTCCGACGCGCCCGCCGACTCCGTGCCCGCGGCTGCCGCTCCCGCTCCGGCACCTCAGGACGCCACGCCGCCCGCCGCTCCGGCTCCGGCACCTCAGGACGCCACGTCCCCGGCCGCACCGACACCGTGGACCCCGGCGCCGCCCGCGCAAGGCGGTCTGCCGCCGCTGCCGCCCGCATTCCAGCCCGCCACTCCGCAGCCCAACGCGCCCCAGCCGGCGCCGCAGTGGCCCGCGACAGCTCCGGCTCCCGCTCCGGCGAGCGAGGCGCCCAGTGGTTACGGATTCCCGAACGCTGTCCAGACACCGCAGGCGCCCCAGGCACCGCAGTTCCCGCAGCCCGCCCAGCTGCCCGCACCGCAGCCGCCCGCTCAGGCATCACCACCGCAGCAGGGCAGTTACGGATTCCCCCCCTCACCGCAGGCACCCCAGTGGTCCGCACAGCAGGAGGCACCACAGGACGGTTACGGATTCCCGCAGGCGCTCCAGCCCCACCAGCGGCCCCAGCCCCACCAGGCGCTCCAGCCCCACCAGCCGCCCCAGCCCCACCAGGCGCTCCAGCCGCCCCAGGCGCCCCAGCCGCCGGTCCAGGGCGCTCCCCACCTGCCCGCGCCGGTCGCCCCGCAGCCGCCCTCCCATCAGCAGCTGCCGCAGCAACAGCCCCAGCAGCAACATCCGCCGCAGGGACCGCCCGTAGATCCGCGGACCGGGGCGGCCTGGCCGACGGCGGTCACGCATGACCAGCGCGAGCGGTCCGTACCGGGTGCTCCGCTCGGCTACACGGCGGCCGTCGAGCTCTCCTCCGACCGTCTGGTCCGGGGCAAGCAGAAGGCGAAGAGCAGCCGCGCACCGTCCGCTGCATCCCGCTTCAAGCTGGGCAGCAAGAAGGAAGAGGCCGAGCGGCAGCGCAAGCTCGACCTGATCCGTACACCCGTGCTGTCCTGCTATCGGATAGCCGTCATCAGCCTCAAGGGCGGCGTCGGCAAGACCACGACGACCACCGCGCTCGGCTCGACCCTGGCCACCGAGCGGCAGGACAAGATCCTCGCCATCGACGCCAACCCGGACGCCGGCACGCTCGGCCGCCGGGTGCGCCGCGAGACCGGGGCGACCATCCGTGACCTGGTCCAGGCGATCCCGTACCTCAACTCGTACATGGACATCCGCCGCTTCACCTCGCAGGCGCCGTCCGGCCTGGAGATCATCGCCAACGACGTGGACCCGGCGGTCTCGACGACCTTCAACGACGAGGACTACCGGCGCGCGATCGACGTCCTCGGCCGGCAGTACCCGATCATCCTCACCGACTCGGGCACCGGTCTGCTCTACAGCGCGATGCGCGGAGTGCTGGACCTCGCCGATCAGCTGATCATCATCTCGACCCCGTCGGTCGACGGTGCGTCCAGCGCCTCCACCACACTGGACTGGCTCTCGGCGCACGGGTACGCGGATCTGGTGCAGCGGTCGATCACCGTCATCTCCGGGGTCCGCGAGACCGGCAAGATGATCAAGGTTGATGACATCGTGCAGCACTTCGAGACGCGCTGCCGGGGGGTGGTCGTCGTGCCGTTCGACGAGCATCTGTCGGCCGGTGCCGAGGTCGACCTCGACATGATGCGCCCGAAGACGCGTGAGGCGTACTTCAACCTCTCCGCGATGGTGGCCGAGGACTTCTCGCGCGCCCAGCAGCAGCAGGGGCTCTGGACCTCGGACGGCAGCAACCCGCCGCCGCAGTACGCTCCGCCGATGCCCGGACACCAAGTGCCCGGTCAGCAGCAGTACGCACCGCAGCAGCCGGGTCAGCCGTATCCGCCCCAGCAGCCTCAGCAGCCCCAGGGCCCGGGACATCCGTACCCGCCTCAGCAGCCGTACGGCGGCCGGCAGACCCAGCAGCCCTACCCGCCGCAATCGGGCCCCGGCGGGCAGCAGAACGGCTGGCAGCAGCAGCCTCCGCAGCTGCCGCCAGCGCCTCAGCAGTAAGGCATCAGAGGTCTGAACCAATGAGGGCCCGCACCGTTCCCACGGTGCGGGCCCTCTGCGCATTCCTGCAGCCCACACGCCATTTGGCACACCGTTGACGCGCCTCGACCACCGCTGATAAACCTTCGCTTCACCAGCTGGCGAACCAGAGATCAAGCCGCCTTCTCCGTGCGAGTCATGACGCGAGGTCCCCGTCCATGGTCACAAGAGTCCCACCACCCTCCGCTCAGCCACGCTCACGTCTGCGTACCCTTCTGGCTTCCGGTGCCGCGGCCCTTGCCCTGGCCGCCGGGTCGATCGTCCCGGGGATGCCCCTCGGCGCCGCGCCTCAGCAGGCACAGGCCGCCGACAACGGCAAGACCACGCTGACTGTCGCGGTCGCGCAGAGCGTCGACTCGCTGAGCCCGTTCCTCGCTCAGCGGCTCATGAGCACCAGCGTCCACCGGCTCATGTACGACTTCCTCACCAACTACGACGCCAAGGACAACCACACGATCCCCGGCCTCGCCACCAAGTGGGAGCCGTCCGCGGACAAGTTGACGTGGACGTACACCATTCGGCCCAACTCCAAGTGGTCGGACGGACAGCAGGCCACCGCCGAGGACGCGGCGTGGACCTTCAACAAGATGATGACCGACGAGGGCGCCGCCACCGCGAACGGCAGCTTCGTCGCCAACTTCAGGAAGGTCACGGCACCCAGCCCGGACAAGCTGGTCATCGAGCTCAAGGAACCGCAGGCCACCATGGCCGCGCTCGATGTACCGATCGTTCCCCAGCACGTCTGGGAGAAGGTCGGGGACTTCTCGAAGTTCAACAACGACACGAAGTTCCCCATCGTGGGGAACGGGCCGTTCATCCTGACCGACTACAAGGTCGACCAGTATGTGAAGCTCAAGGCCAACAAGAACTTCTGGCGCGGTGCGCCCAAGTTCGACGAGCTGGTCTTCAAGACGTACAAGGACCAGGACGCCGCGGTCGCCGCGCTGCGCAAGGGTGAGGTGTCATTCGTCGCGGGCGCCCCCGCGCTGACGCCCGCCCAGGCCGCGTCCCTCAAGGGCGACAAGAACATCAAGGTCAACGAGGGGCCGGGCCGCCGCTTCTTCGCACTGGCGACCAACCCGGGCGCGCAGACCAAGGACGGCAAGAAGTTCGGCAACGGCAACAAGGCCCTGCTCGACCAGAAGGTGCGCCAGGCGCTCTTCCTCTCGGTCGACCGCAAGACCATCATCGACAAGGTTTTCCAGGGGCACGCCGTCGAGGGCCAGGGGTACATCCCGCCGCGCTACGGGGACTACTTCTGGCAGCCGTCCGACAGCCAGAAGCTGGCGTACGACCCGGCCCGGGCGGCCAAGCTGCTCGACCAGGCGGGCTACAAGCTCAAGGGTGACCAGCGTGTCGGCAAGGACGGCAAGCCGCTCGACCTGCGCATCCTGTGCCATGCCACGGACCCCAATGACAAGGCGATCGGCAAGTACCTCAAGGAGTGGTGGGGCAAGCTCGGCATCGGGCTGAAGGTGGACTGCCTCGACAACGTCTCCGTGCCCTGGTACGCCGGTGAGTACGACCTCGCGTTCGACGGCTGGTCCGTCAACCCGGACCCGGACTTCGTCCTCGGCATCCACACCTGCTCCGCCCTGCCCGCCAAGGCCAAGGAGAGCGCCGCCACGGACAACTTCATCTGCGACAAGACGTACGACGAGCTGTACAAGAAGCAGCTCGCCGAGTACGACCCGGCCAAGCGGGCGGGCACCGTCAAGCAGATGGAGTCGTGGTTGTACGACTCCGGGTACATGAACATCATCGCGTACCCGAACGCGGTCGAGGCGTACCGGACGGACCAGATCAAGTCCATCACGACCATGCCCGAGGCGGCCGGCAACATCTACGGCCAGGATGGGTACTGGAGTTGGTGGTCGGCCGTTCCGGCGGCCGACGGCAAGAGCGGTTCGGGCAGTGACAGCGGTGGCGACTCCACCGGTGTCGTCATCGGCATCGTCGTCGCCGTGGTGGTGCTCGCCGGTGGCGGGTTCCTCATCACGCGTCGCCGCCGCACCACGGCGGAGGACCGCGAATAATCACGCGAACGGGATGAGAGGGACCGGCAGCACGGGGTCGCGACACCCTCCCTGCCGGTCCCTCCAAGTGCAGCACGAGTAACGAGAGTTCCCCATGAAAGCTGACAGCACTCCGGCGCTCGTGCAGAACGCGGATGCGGACACCGACGGCCCGGCTCCGGCCGGGCCGTCGGCCGCCCGCGGCCCACGGGCGCGCAACACCAAGGCCTATCTCCAGTACGTGACAGCCAAGATCGCGGGAGCGGTCGTCTCACTGTTCGCCGTTCTGGTCACCAGCTTCTTCCTCTTCCGGCTCATCCCCAGCGACCCTGTGAAGCAGATGACCGGCGGCCGCCGTGTCTCCGCCGAGCAGCTGGAATCGCTCAGACACCAGTTCGGCCTCGACCAGCCGCTCTGGAAGCAGTTCACGAGTTACGTGGGTGACGCCCTGACCGGGGACTTCGGTACCTCGTTCCAGTTCCACGCCCCCGTCATCGACAAGATCACCGAGGCCCTCCCGGCAACGCTGCTGCTCACCGGAACGGCATACGTCCTCTACACGGCGCTCGGCATCTGGCTGGGCACCCGTACCGCCTGGCGCAACGGCTCCCGCAGCGACCGTTTCAACACCGCGTTCGCGCTCACGCTCTACTCGGTGCCGTCGTTCTGGCTCGGTCTGCTGCTCATCATCGTCTTCTCGGTGGGCATCGGCCCAATCCCCGGCATGTTCCCGACGGGGGGCCTGGAGTCGGGCGGGGAGACCGGCTTCGCCTACGTCATCGATGTCGCCCATCACCTGGTGCTTCCCGTGATCACACTGGTCGCGGTCGGCTATGCGCAGACGCTCCTCGTGATGCGTTCCTCGCTCCTCGACGAGATGGGCAGCGACTATCTGACGACGGCCCGCGCAAAGGGGCTCCGTGACGATGTCGTACGGCGCAAGCACGCCGTCCCGAACGCGATGCTGCCGACATTCACACTGATGTTCGTGAACCTGGGGCATGTGGTGGCGGGCCAGATCCTGGTCGAGACGGTGTTCTCCTGGCCTGGTCTCGGCGGTCTCTTCTACCAGGGGCTGAGCGTTCCCGACCTTCCCCTCGTCCAAGGGCTGTTCTTCGTCTTCGCCACTGCGGTGATCCTGGCGAACACCCTCGCCGACGTGCTGTATCCGCTGCTCGATCCCCGGGTGGGCCGATGACGACCGAACCATTGCCCGTGCAGAACGAAGCGGGCGCGACCACGAACCCGCGCGCCCTGGCCCGGGCCCGTAAGCGCCAGTCCCTGGCCCGCTTCTGGCGGGAGTACCGCACACACCGGGGCGGCCTGTGGGGGCTGGCCGGGCTCATCCTGATCGCGCTGATCGCCGTGTTCGCGCCCACGCTGGCCGGCGCCGATTCGCAGAGCGTCACCGCCGCACCGGGCGGCGCCCTCGAATCGCCCAGCGGAGAATTCCCGCTCGGTACCGACCAGTTCGGACGCAGCGTCCTGGCACTCCTGGTGTGGGGCGCGCGCGTCTCGCTGACCGTGGGGCTGCTCGCCGCGTTCCTGTGCGTGGCGATCGGCACGGTGGTCGGGATCGTCGCGGGCCACTTCCACGGCTGGTACGCGACGGTTCTGATGCGCGTCACCGACTGGTTCCTGGTGATGCCGACCCTGGTTCTCGCGATCGCGCTCGCCACCGTGATGAACCGCTCCATCTGGACGATCATCATCGCGATCGGCGTCACGACCTGGCCGATCACGGCCCGGCTCGTCCGTGCCCAGACGCTCGCCGTGGAGTCACGCCCGTACATCGAGCGCGCCCGCGCGCTGGGCGGCGGGCACGGGCACATCATGACCCGCCATGTGCTGCCGAACGTGATGCCGCTGGTGCTTGCGCAGACCACACTCGTGATCTCCAGCGCGATCCTCACCGAGGCCACGCTCGCCTTCCTCGGCCTCGGCGACCCGACCATCACCTCCTGGGGCGGCATGCTCCAGGACGCACGTGAGGCTGGCGCGGTGAGCGCGGGCGACTGGTGGTACCTGGCACCGCCCGGTGTCGCCATCGCCCTGGTGGCCCTGTCGTTCACTCTGTGCGGCCGCGCGATCGAGTCCGTCCTCAACCCCAGGCTGGGGGTGGCCCGTTGAATACACCGAGTACGCAGAAAGCGCCCCTGCTGGACGTCCGCGACCTCTCGGTCACGTACGCCGGCGGTGCCCGCGCGGTCCGCGGCGTGAACCTCACCGTCGACGCGGGCCAGAAGCTCGGCATCGCCGGGGAGTCGGGCTGCGGCAAATCCACGCTGGCGCTGGCCCTGCTGCGGTTGCTGCCCGCCGGGACGAAGGTCTCCGGCCAGATCCTGCTGAACAGCGAGGACGTCCTCACCATGAAGTGGGGCCAGGTCAGGGCAGTGCGCTGGGCAGGCGCCTCGATCGTGTTCCAGGGCGCGATGCATTCGCTGAATGCCGTGCACCGCATCGGGGACCAGATCGCCGAGCCGATCCTGCTGCACAGGAAGGCCACGCCGTCCGGGGCGAAGAAGAAGGTCGGCGAACTCCTGGAGCAGGTGGGGCTGCCGGCCGCCCGGGCCGACGCCTATCCGCACGAGCTCTCCGGCGGGCAGCGGCAGCGCGTGATGATCGCGATGGCGCTCGCCTGCGACCCGGGTCTGATCATCGCCGACGAGCCGACGACCGCGCTCGATGTGATGATCCAGGCGCAGATCCTGCGTCTGATCGAGCAGCTGGTGTCCGAACAGGACCTGGGTCTGATCATGATCAGCCATGACCTGGCCGTGCTCTCCGACACCTGTGACCGGCTCGCGGTGATGTACGCGGGCCGGGTCGTGGAGGAGGGCCCGGCGTCCGCGGTCTACGAGGACGCGCACCATCCGTACAGCAAGGCCCTGTCCGGCGCGTTCCCGCGCATCGGCGACCCGGCGTCCCGGTTCGCGCCCCGCGGGCTGCCCGGCGATCCGCCTGACCCGTCGGCGCTGCCCGCCGGCTGCACGTTCCATCCGCGCTGTCCGGTAGCGCTGGACTCCTGCACCACGCAGGACCAGGAGCTGCGGGAGTCGGGTTCCCTGCGGCGGGCCGCCTGTGTGCTGGTGGAGCCGGGGGCGGCCGGCGCCGCGCCGCGGCAGGGTGCCGAGGAAGCAAGGAGCACAACATGACCACCCCCACTCCCCTGCTGAGCGCGGAGGAACTGAAGGTCGCCTTCCCCGGCCGGCGCGGAGCCGCGACGGCGCGCGCGGTGGACGGTGTCGACCTGGACATCCGGCCCGGCGAGATCGTCGCGCTGGTCGGCGAGTCCGGGTGCGGCAAGACGACGCTGGCGCGCTCCCTGCTGGGGCTCGTCCCCCCGACGTCCGGCCGGGTCACGTTCGGCGGCAAACCGCTCGACTACTCGGGCCGTGCCCTGAAGGCGTACCGCAAGCGCGTCCAGCTCGTACTGCAGGACCCCAGCGGCTCGCTCAACCCGCGGCACACGGTGTACGACGCGGTCGCGGAGGGGCTGCGGATCCACGGGTACGCGGGTGATGAGCGGGCGGCGGTCGCGGAGGCGCTGTCGCGGGCGGGGCTGCGGCCTCCCGAGCGGTTCTTCCTGCGCTATCCGCACGAGCTGTCGGGCGGTCAGCGCCAGCGCGTCGTGATCGCGGGCGCCCTCGTCCTGGAACCGGAACTCATCGTTGCCGACGAACCCGTGGCCTCGCTCGACGCCTCGGTGCGCGGTGAGATCCTGGCCCTGCTGCTGCGGCTGAGGGACGAACTGGGACTGTCCGCACTGGTGGTCACGCACGACCTGGGGCTGGCGTGGAACATCGCCGACCGGGTCGCGGTGATGTATCTCGGCCGGATCGTGGAGACGGGCGAGGTCGAGCAGATCCTCACGGCTCCGCAGCATCCGTACACCCAGGCACTGCTGTCGGTGCTGCCTGAGGCCGAGGGCGATCCGGTGATCCTCACGGGCGAGCCGCCGGACCCGGCCAAGGTGCCGTCCGGCTGCCGGTTCCATGCCCGCTGCCAGGTCCTCGCGTCGGGCGAGGCCGAGCGGGCGGGGGTGGCGGATGCCTGCCGTACGAAGGATCTTCCGGTGCTCGCGGGCAGCGGGGAGACGCAGGTGGCGTGCCACTGGGCGCAGGCGATGGCGGGCGTGGAGATGTAACGGCCTCCCCCACGATGGGGAGTGGATCAGCGAGCGGCGTCATGCGGCTTCGATGGCACGGCGGAGGACGGAATCGACGCGGAGCGTCGGTGACTGACGACAACGCCGCAAGCGGAGTCGCAGGGCGTCGGGAGCCCACTCCCTATCGCGGGGGAGGCCGTAACGACCTCACCCACGATGGGCAGCGGCGTCGCAGCGCCTGGGGCCTCCGCCTCCCGCGTTGTCGTCAGTTGCGATGTTCCCCAAGCTCTCGGCTCCGCTCGAGCAGGGGAGGCCCCATTCGCCATCGCTCCCTCCTCCGCCTTGGATTCGAAGGCCCCAGACACCGCTCCTTCTCCCACTGCCAATCGTGGGTGAGGTCGTAAGGCCGACCCGCGCCCTGCACGGCTCCGGCCGGGACCGCTGCCCGCGGTTCCGGCCCGAGGCGTACCCGACGAAGGTCAGCCGCGGTCGTACGCCGCGATCAGCTCGCCGGCCCGCTTCACATCGGCGGCCATCGCCACCAGCAGGTCGTCTATCGAGTCGAACTTCTGCATCCCGCGGACGTACGCGAGGAAGTCGACGGAGACATGCAGCCCGTACAGATCAAGACCGACGCGGTCGATCGCGTACGCCTCGACCGTCCGCTCCGTGCCGTCGAACTGCGGGTTCGTGCCGACCGAGATCGCGGCGGGCATCGCCTCGTCGTCCACGTTCAGCCAGCCCGCGTATACGCCGTCGGCGGGGATCGCAGTGTGCGGCAGGGTCTCCACGTTCGCCGTCGGGAAGCCCAGTGCGCGGCCGCGCTGCGCGCCGCGGACGACGATGCCCTCGACCCGGTGCGGGCGGCCCAGGACCTCGGCGGCGCCCGCCACATCGCCCTCGGCGACGAGCCTGCGGGTGAGGGTGGAGGAGAACGGCTCGCCGCCTCCCGCCTCACCGCTCAGAACCAGATCGATGACCTCGACGCCGTAGTCGTACGTCGCGCCGAACTCGGTGAGCAGCTGCACGTTCCCCGCGGCCCTGTGACCGAAACGGAAGTTGGGGCCCTCGATGACGAGCTGCGCATGCAACTTGTCGACCAGCACCTTCACGATGAAGTCGGCGGGCGCCAGCTTCGAGAACTCGGTGGTGAACGGCAGGATCAGCAGCGCATCCACGCCCAGCTCGGCCATCAGCTCCGCGCGCCGGTGGTGCGGGGCGAGCAGGGGCGGGTGGCTGCCGGGCCGTACGACCTCGCTGGGGTGCGGGTCGAAGGTCACGACGACCGACGGAACGCCGAGCTCGCGCGCCCGGTCGACGGCTCTGCCGATGATCAGCTGGTGTCCGCGGTGCACCCCGTCGTAGGAGCCGATGGTGACGACGCCGCGTCCCCAGTCCTGGGGGATGTCCTCCAAGCCACGCCAGCGCTGCACTCTGACCGCTCCTCGCCCGAACCTGTGTACGTGGGTGTATCTCTTATGCAGGTCTAAGACTGCCATGCCCACGACCCGCGGCCTGCATCGGCATCGGCATCGCGGTGGGCACCGCCTCCACGGTCCGCCGCGCACCGGGGCCGATGACCGCCGCCCACTCCTGCGGGGCATCGGCCAGCCACCCGGTGACCAGTTCCGCAAATCCGGGCACGTCCCGGGCCAATTCGACCAGCCGGCGATCGAAACGGGCGGCGCCCTCAGGGGTGCGGACCATCAGCATCCCGGTGCGGTGGACGAGCGCCCGGGTACGGACCTGCGCACGCCGGTCGGATCCGGCGGCCGCCGCGCAGAGCAGCGCGTCGAGGACGACCGGGTCCCGGTGGGCGCCCTGCTCGAACTCCAGCAGGACTTCCAGCAGCTCGGCCCGCAGCACTCCGGAGGCGGGCGTACCCGGCGCGGCAAGCACCCGGGCGAGCGCGCCGCGCACGGGCGCGGGAGCGGCCCGGTCCCGCAGGAGGCCGGTCACCAGGGGCAGCAGCAGGGCGCGGGCGGCGGGCCCGTGCTCCAGCCTGCGGTCGAGGTACGCGGCCACGTGCGCGCCGCCGTCCGGATGGCTGTCGGCGTACGCCCGTACCAGCCCGGCCGCGTGCAGGGCCAGCGCCGGGGCGTCGATCCCGGCGAGGGAGCGCAGCGCCTCACCCGCACTGTCCCCGGGCCGGGTGAGCCGGTCCCGGAACGCGCCGATCACCGGCTCGCGATGCGTCGGCAGGGCGACGGCGAGCTCGGCCGCGGACAGATACGGATCGCCCTGCACGAAGACCCGCAGGGCCTGGGGCAGATAGCGGTCCCTGGTGTGCGGATCGCGCACCAGGAGGACGAGCGCGGCCCCGTGCAGATCGATGTCGCCGGGGTGGGCCAGCAGGGAGAGCGCGGAGCGGCGCAGGAGCTCACGGTCGGTGTCACGGGTGGCGTGCGGTGCGGTGACAAGCCCGTACGAGGCGGCGGCAACGCGCCGGGCCCGCCGGTCGTCGTCGCGTGCCCAGCGATCGACGGCCCGGCAGAGCACGGCCGGCTCGTCCTCGGCGAGCGCGGTGAGCAGCTCGTCGGCGCGGGGATGCACGGTCGCGACGAGGGCGTCGGTCAGATCGTCGACCGCGAGATCACGGCGGGCGTACAGCAGCGCCTGCGCGGCGGCGGCCACGGTCGGCCGCATCGCCGCACCGTCCTCGGCGGGCAGCGGGCGCTCATCGGTGAACCAGAGGCAGAGAAGGGGCTGCACGGTCCGGGGCTGGGCGACGAGCCGCCGGGCCACCACGTCCAGGAACCGCTCCTCCCCGTTGCTGCCGCCGTCACGGGCGTCGTCCTCACCGTCCCGGCCGGTGTCCCGGTCGCGGCCCCCGTCCCCGCATGGGGGACCGTCCGCGGGCAGCAGCCGCCGCAGCAGATCGATCCGGTCCGCCTCGGGCAGCCGCAGCCGCCGCCAGAACCACGGGCCGAACTCGCCGTAGGCCCCGAGCGCACCGGCGCGTCGGACGATGCGCCCCGTGAGCAGCCGGGCCACCCCGAGGTACGGCCTGGCGTCGGGCACCCGGAGCAGCGTCTCCGCGAGCAGGTGGGCGGCCCACCAGGAGGCATCGCGCAGCGGCCCGGCCCTCTCGGCGCCGTCGGCCGGTGCCCGGCCCTCGGCTTCCCCGTCCGTCCGTGTCGACAGCCGGTCCATCGCCTCGATCAGATCGGCCAGCCGGTGGGCGAGCGCGGCAGAGCCCTGGCGGCGGCCCAGGAGCAGGAGTGCCTGGATCACCGGGCCGATCCGATGGCGCGGTACGGGGAGGGTGCGGCGCTCCCGCGACGCCGCCGGAGCTGTCGGTTCCGCACCGGGCAGTGTCCGGCGGCTGTCCGGCTGGGAGCTCCGGGGTGCCGGAACACGCTCCTGCGCCGCCGCCTGCGCCGCCCTCCCCGGCTGACCCGGCTCGTCCGCGTGCCACCGGTGCACCAGGGCCCGGAGCGCCGCGTCCAGGTCCAGATGCGCGCCCTGCACCCAGTCCCCCAGCTCCTCGTGGGCGAAGCGGTAGCCCGCGCCCGCCGGGATGAGCAGCCCCTCGGTGAGGACCGCCGGGGCCCAGCCCGTGCGCCAGGGGAAGACCTCCTCGAAAGCCGCCCGGTCCAGTTCCCCCTGCCCCGGTCCCAGACAGCGCCGTGCGGCCTCGTGGACCTGCCCGGCAACCTGCGCGGCCAGCCGCCGCACCGCCGTGCCCCTGAGGGCCGGGCGGGACGCCGCAGCGATACGGACCGCGATGCGCAGGCACATCAGGTCCAGATGGGCGCCGAAGACGTCCTCCGAGTCCGGCTGCCCGGGCACGTCCGCGGGGAGCGCCCTGCGTACCTCGGCGAGCAGCCGCAGGGTGAGCGGGTGCCGGTCGTGGCCGGGGGCGAGGGCACCGGACGGGAGGGCGTACCGCTCCCGGGCCTGTTCGGCCTGGCTCGCGGTGAGATCGCCCAGGCGCACGGCGGACGGAAGTCCGCGGGCCGGACCGGCGGGGCGGTGCAGTGCGTCGGGCGGGCAGAACGCACCGGCGGTCTCCCAGTGCTCGGGCCGGCAGGCGACCACGAGGCGCACCCCGTTGTCCCGCAGCCATCCGACCGTTCCGGCGGTCCACCGGTCCAGCCGGTGGGCGAGGAGGGGCGGTATCTCCTCGGGGCCGTCCAGCAGGACGAGCACCGGGTTTTCCGAGTCCGCGGCGAGCTGTGCCACCCGCTCGGGAGTGGCGGTCGCCATGTCGCCCCCGGCCCCGGCCGCGGTGACGATCCGCCCGGCCCGGCCGAGCGTACGGGCGATCGCGTCGGCCACCGAGGTGTCCTCGGCCAGCAGGTCGGCGCCACGCAGCCAGACGGTGAGGGCGGGGTCGGAGCCGCGGGTGCGGCGGGCGGCGAGCGCGGCGAGTTCGGTGGTGCGGCCGGTACCCGGTACTCCCACCAGGCCGAGGACGACCTCGGGACGCTCTCCGGCGGCCGTGAACGCCGTGAACTCCGCAGTGGTGTCCGGGCGTTCGACGGGGTCGGGCCAGGCGCTGGGACCGCCTGCCGAACCGATCGACATCGCGGTGAGCTGCAGGGCGCCCGCAAGATTGAGGTCACGCCCGTACCCGGGGACGCTTGTCGCGTTGCGCCGCAGCAGCGCGCCCAGCGGCCCTTCGGCTTCCCCGCCCGTGAGCGGCACCGCGAACCCGGCGGCAGAGTGTGCGGCGCGCAGGGCGGTGCCGAGCACCGCGATGACAGCGCCGGTCTGCGGATCGAGCACGGGCCCGCCGATCGCCGCGCCGCGCAGCCGCAGGGCGTCGCTGCCGTCCGTGCCGAGCGCCAGCTCCAGGGCGGCGCCGACCCGGTGAGAACGGCCGGCCGCGCCGTACGTCACGGGCACCATGCCCAGCACCCGCGCCTCCCGCCACCCATGGGCGGCGATGCGCACGTACGTACCCGGCTCGATCCGGTCCCGCAGGACGATCGGCAGCGGCTCCACGCCGAGCACATCGAGCCCCCCGGTGCGCACGAGCGCGAGGTCCAGCTCCGGGAGCGCGGTGATCGCCTCGGCCCCGACGGAGCGGCTCCGGTCACCTGTTCCGTACAGGACGAGCCGGGCAAGTCCGTCGACCGCTTCATGACTGGTCACGACCGTGCCGCGGTCGTCCGCGACGAACCCGGTCCCTCGGAGCCGGCCGGCCGGATCGCAGATACGTACCAGCGTCGACCGGTCCCCGCTTCCCATGGTCCGACGTTAGGTCGGCGATGATCGGCGCGAGAAGCACTCGGAGCAAAAGCGCCCCCAAGTGCACCCCTGAGTCACTCCGAGCGCCTGCCCATTCAGGTGATTCAGCGGGTTCCGGTGGACAGACACCAGAGGGGGGATCGTGGAGCGGGCACGGGGGGCTGCCCGCTCCACGATGGGGAACCGGATCAGGGACCGGCGGAACCCGTCCCCTCAGAGCCTGTCGGGTGACCTCTGATCGGGCGGCCACGCTTTGGCACGCACGCTTCCCGCGTTGCCGAAACGCCCTAGTAGCTCCTTCCCCAAGCTCTCAGCTTCGTTCGAACAGGGGAGACCCCATCCGAGGGCCTTCCGGCGCCTTGGAATCGCACGCACCAGACCGCGTCCGCTTTCCGATCGAAGGTCACCCGACAGGCTCTCAGGCGAAGACGGCGAGGCTCTTGGCCTTGCCCTTCTGCTCCTCGACGAGCACCAGGAAGGTCCCGTCGGGCCCGAAGACCGCGACCGGCCCCGGCGGGTAGGAGGGCATGTCCAGCCGCACGCCGTTCAGCAGCAGCTTGGCCCGCTTCTCGTCCACGTCCCAGCGCGGGAACGCCGCGGCGGCGGCCTCCGCGACCGGCATCACGGTCAGCTTCTCCTGATGCTGATCGAGCGTCCGCGCCGCATCGAGACCGTACGGACCGACGCGGGTGCGCCGCAGCGCGGTCAGATGCCCGCCGACGCCGAGCCCGGCGCCGAGATCGCGGGCGAGGGCACGGATGTACGTACCGGAGGAGCAGACGACGGAGACGACCAGGTCGACGACCGAAGTCCCGTCCTCCGCGACCGCCTCACGGACGTCGTAGACGTTGAAGGACGAGATGGTCACCGGCCGGGCCGGGATCTCGAACTCCTCGCCGCCGCGCACCCGTGCGTACGACCGCTTGCCGTCGATCTTGATGGCGCTGACCTTGGACGGCACCTGCATGATCGCGCCGGTCAGTGCGGCGACACCCGCGTCGATGCCCTCACGCGTGACGCCCGACGCGTCGGTGGACGACGTGATCTCGCCCTCCGCGTCGTCCGTGACGGTGACCTGGCCGAGGCGGATCGTGCCCAGGTACTCCTTCTCGGTCAGCGCGAGGTGACCGAGCAGCTTGGTGGCCTTCTCGACGCCGAGCACGAGAACGCCCGTCGCCATCGGGTCCAGCGTGCCGGCGTGGCCGACGCGGCGGGTGCGGGCGATGCCGCGCATCTTGGCGACGACGTCGTGCGAAGTGAAGCCGGACGGCTTGTCGACGATGACAAGGCCGCCCTCCCGTCGCCCGCCGCCACCCTTGCCCGAGGTCGCTTCGCTCCCGCTCCTCTGACCGGGCGTCTTGTTCTGCTGTGTCATTCGGAGGCTGAGCCCTCGTTCTCGTCGGACTCGTCGGCGGCATCCTCCGGCTTGCGGTACGGGTCGGCGTCGCCCGCGTACTTCGCACCGGTGGACACCTCGCGGACCTCCGCGTCCTTGGCCCGCGCCTTGTCGAGGAGGTCCTCGATGGTGCGGGCATTGTCCGGCAGGGCGTCCGGGACGAAGGCCAGGGTCGGCGTGAACCGGACCCCGGTCTGCCGGCCGACCTCGGACCGGAGCACGCCCTTGGCGCTCTCCAGCGCCGCGGCGGAGGCCGCCCGCTCCTCGTCGTCGCCGTAGACCGTGTAGAAGACCGTGGCCTCCCGCAGGTCGCCGGTGACCCGGGCGTCCGTGATCGTCACGAATCCGAGCCGCGGATCCTTGATACGCCGGTCCAGGGTCTCCGCGACCACGACCTGGATGCGATCGGCCAGCTTTCGGGCCCGCGCGTTGTCGCTCACCGGTCCGTCACTCTTCCTTCTGGGGTTGCTTACGGTCCGACGCTTCCGGCGTCCTGCGCTTCCGCATCGGACGATTCCACGTCTGACTGTTCTGATGTTGTTCAGTCTTCGTCGCTGTGCAGCCGCCGCCGAACCGACAGCAGCTCCACCTCGGGCCGGGCGGCCACCAGCCGCTCGCACCGGTCCAGTACGTCCGTGAGGTGCCCGGTGTCCCCGGAGACCATGGCAAGACCGATCTCGGCCCTGCGATGGAGATCCTGTCCGCCCGTCTCCGCCGCACTCACCGCGTACTTGCGCTGGAGCTCGGCGACGATCGGACGGACGATGGAGCGTTTCTCCTTCAACGACCGTACGTCGCCGAGGAGCAGATCGAAGGACAGTGTCCCCACATACATGGATGTCCGGATGTCCCGCCGGTTCGGGTTCGCGCCCTGCCAGCGCTTGGCAGGGACACAAGAACCGTACACGGAACGGCCGGGGCCGATCGACGGAAATACGACCCGTCGACCGGCCCCGACTGTTGAGGTACGGGTCAGCCTCGCGGCTTCTCGCGCATCTCGTACGTCGCGATGACGTCGTCGATCTTGATGTCGTTGAAGTTTCCGAGGTTGATACCGCCCTCGAAGCCTTCGCGGATCTCGGTGACGTCGTCCTTGAAGCGGCGCAGACCGGAGATGTTGAGGTTCTCCGCGATGACCTTGCCATCGCGCAGCAGGCGCGCCTTGGTGTTGCGCTTGACCTCGCCGGACCGGACCAGCACACCGGCGATGTTGCCCAGCTTGGACGAGCGGAAGATCTCGCGGATCTCCGCCGTACCGAGCTCGACCTCTTCGTACTCCGGCTTGAGCATGCCCTTGAGGGCCGCTTCGATCTCTTCGATCGCCTGGTAGATGACCGAGTAGTACCGGACGTCCACACCTTCGCGCTCGGCCATCTGCTGCGCACGCCCTGCGGCGCGCACGTTGAAGCCGATCACGATGGCGTCGGAGCCGGTCGCCAGGTCGATGTCCGACTCGGTGACCGCACCCACACCGCGGTGCAGGACCCGGATGTCGACCTCGTCACCGACGTCGAGCTGGAGCAGCGAGGACTCGAGAGCCTCCACCGAACCGGACGCGTCGCCCTTGATGATGAGGTTGAGTTCCTGGACCAGACCGGCCTTGAGCGCCTCGTCGAGGTTCTCCAGGGAGAACCGGACACCCTTGCGGGCGAAGTTGGCGTTGCGCTCACGGGCGGCACGCTTCTCAGCGATCTGACGGGCCGTACGGTCCTCGTCGACGACCAGGAAGTTGTCGCCGGCGCCCGGGACATTGGTGAGACCGAGTACCAGGACGGGGGTCGACGGACCCGCTTCCTCGACGTTCTCGCCCTTGTCGTCGAGCATCGCGCGGACTCGGCCGTACGCGTCGCCGACCACCATCGTGTCGCCGACCCGCAGCGTGCCTCGCTGGACCAGGACGGTCGCAACGGCACCGCGGCCGCGGTCGAGGTGGGACTCGATCGCAATACCCTGCGCGTCCTGCTCCGGGTTGGCCCGCAGGTCGAGCGAGGCGTCGGCGGTGAGGACGACGGCCTCCAGAAGAGCCTCGATGTTGAGGCCCTGCTTGGCGGAGATGTCGACGAACATCGTGTCGCCGCCGTACTCCTCGGCCACCAGACCGAACTCGGTGAGCTGACCGCGCACCTTGGTCGGGTCGGCACCCTCGACGTCGATCTTGTTGACCGCGACCACGATCGGCACGTCGGCCGCCTTGGCGTGGTTCAGCGCCTCGATCGTCTGGGGCATCACACCGTCGTTCGCCGCCACCACGAGGATCGCGATGTCGGTGGACTTCGCACCACGGGCACGCATGGCGGTGAACGCCTCGTGACCCGGGGTGTCGATGAAGGTGATCCTGCGGTCCTCACCGTTGACCTCGGAGGAGACCTGGTACGCACCGATGTGCTGCGTGATGCCGCCGGCCTCGCCCGCAACGACGTTCGTCTTGCGGATCGCGTCCAGCAGTCGGGTCTTACCGTGGTCGACGTGACCCATGACGGTCACGACCGGCGGACGCGAGACCAGAGCCTCTTCGCCGCCCTCGTCCTCGCCGAACTCGATGTCGAAGGACTCGAGCAGCTCGCGGTCCTCCTCCTCCGGGCTGACGATCTCGAGGATGTAGTTCATCTCGTCGGCCAGCAGCTTCAGAGTCTCGTCGGAGACGGACTGCGTGGCAGTGACCATCTCGCCGAGGTTCATCATCACGGCGACGAGCGACGCCGGGTTGGCGTTGATCTTCTCTGCGAAGTCGGTGAGGGAGGCACCGCGCGACAGCCGGACAGCCTGTCCGTTGCCGCGAGGCAGCATGACGCCGCCCACCGACGGGGCCTGCATGGCCTCGTACTCCTGGCGCCTCTGCCGCTTCGACTTGCGACCACGACGCGCGGGACCGCCGGGACGGCCGAACGCACCCTGTGTGCCACCACGGGCACCGGGGCCGCCGGGGCGTCCGCCGAAGCCGGGACGACCGCCGAAGCCGCCGCCGCCACCACCGGGACGGCCTGCGCCGCCACCGCCACCGCCGCCACCGGGGCGACCGGCGAAGCCGCCGCCACCGCCACCGGGACCGGCCGGACGACCGGCGAAGCCGCCGCCGGGACGACCTGCACCGCCGCCACCGCCACCGGGACGGCCTGCGCCGCCACCGGGACCACGGCCACCGCCGGGGCCACCACCGGGACGCGGGCCGGCAGCGGGACGCTGCGGCATCATGCCCGGGTTCGGACGGTTACCACCGGGCGCACCGCCCGGACGCGGAGCCTGCGGACGGGGCATGCCGCCCGGAGTCGGACGGGCACCGCCCTGGCCCTGCGGACGCGGGGCGCCACCGGGGCCGCCCTGCGGACGCGGGGCGCCGGGACGCTCCTGGCCGCCACCGGGACGCGGGGCGCCACCGGGACGGGGTGCCTGCGGACGGGCCATGCCCGTCGAGCCACCGGAGGTGAAGGGGTTGTTGCCCGGACGGGGACCGGCCGGACGGGAGCCGCCGGGGCGCGGGGCGCCCTGGCCTGCGGGACGGGCCGGACGGTCGCCGCCACGGCCACCGTCACGCTCGCCACCACGGCCACCGTCACGGCCACCGTCACGCTCGCCACCGCGGCCGCCGTCACGCTGACCGCCGGCCGGGGCCGGACGGGCGGGGCGAGGACCGGGGGTGGCAGCCGCGGGACGCGGGGCCTGCTGCGGCGCGGCCGGCTGGGCCGGAGCGGAGAACTCTGCCGCGGGCACCGGGGTGACCGGAGCGGGCTTCGGCGCGGGCTTCGGACCCGGACGCGGGCCCGCAGACGGCGCGGAAGGCGCGGCAGCGGAAGGGGTGCTGCTGGGGGCCTCGGCTGCGGCCGGCTTGGGGGCCGGGGCGCCGGGCTTCGGGGCAGCGGGACGTGCCGCAGCGGCCGGGGAGGGCGCTGCGGGCTTTACGGGCGCGGCCTTGCGGGGCGCGCCAGGCTTCGCAGCGGACTTGCCGGCGTTGCCGCCGGGCCCCTGCAGTGCGTCAGTCAACTTGCGTACAACCGGCGCCTCGATCGTCGAGGACGCCGAACGGACGAACTCACCGAGTTCTTGGAGCTTGGCCATGACGACCTTGCTCTCGACGCCGAACTCCTTGGCGAGTTCGTATACCCGGACCTTAGCCACTTCGCTCCTTTTAGGTCCGGGTTACCGCCGGACCGTCGCTACTTCATGGGCGTACTCATCGCGTACTCATCGAGTGCTCATCGCAATCTCGACCTACTTCCAACTCGCGAGGTACCTGACCGCACGGGGTCCCGTGCCGTTCTCGTTCCTTACGGTGTCACCCGCTCGACATACCGCTGCACTGCCGTGGAATCGAACGACCCCTTGGCCTTGAAGGCCCGGGGGAATGCCCGACGGCGAACCGCCAGGTCGAGACAGACAGTGACGGGGTGCACGTATGCACCCCGGCCGGGCAGCGTACCGCGAGGATCGGGGACGCATGCGTCCTCATCCACCACGATGCGCAGCAGCTCGCTCTTGGCCGCTCGCTCCCGGCATCCCACGCAGGTTCGCTCAGGGCAAGCGCGGGCGTGCGTCCGGCCAGACACGGTTAAGTCTACCTCCCCGCACCGACCTCACCCCTTTGGGGTAAAAATCGAACGGACGTTGTCGTGATCTCAGCGGCATTCCGCGTGGATTTATTCCCCGGGACCGGCATCGGTCCCGTACTCCGGACCCGGGCCCGGCCGGTCTCCGGACCGTTGCGGTCCATCGTCCGGACGGCGCCGGTCCACTCCTCGGACCGGTCCCGTACCGGTTCAGCCGCGCTCGGACCGGTCCCGGGCCCGCTCGGCCCGCTCACGGTCGGCGATGTCCCGCTCGGCGTCGGTCTCGGTGTCCGGGCGGATGTCGATGCGCCAGCCGGTGAGGCGGGCGGCGAGGCGGGCGTTCTGGCCCTCCTTGCCGATGGCGAGCGAAAGCTGGTAGTCGGGGACCGTGACCCGGGCGGACCGCGCTCCGAGGTCCACGACCTCGACCTTGCTCACCCGGGCGGGCGACAGCGCGTTGGCGACCATCTCGGCCGGGTCGTCCGACCAGTCCACGATGTCGATCTTCTCGCCGTGCAGCTCGGCCATGACATTGCGTACACGGCCGCCCATCGGGCCGATGCAGGCGCCCTTGGCGTTCAGACCCGAGCGGGTCGAACGGACCGCGATCTTGGTGCGGTGGCCGGCCTCGCGGGCGATCGCGCAGATCTCGACGGAACCGTCGGCGATCTCCGGGACCTCCAGCGCGAAGAGCTTCTTGACCAGGCTGGGGTGCGTCCGGGAGAGGGTCACGGACGGACCGCGGACGCCCTTGGCGACCCGCACGACATACGTACGCAGCCGCAGCCCGTGGGTGTAGTCCTCGCCCGGCACCTGCTCCTGCACCGGCAGGATCGCTTCGAGCTTGCCGATGTCGACCAGGACGTTCTTCGGGTCCTTGCCCTGCTGGACCACACCGGTGACGACATCGCCCTCGTGGCCCGCGTATTCGCCGAACGTCCTGTCGTCCTCGGCGTCGCGCAGCCGCTGCAGGATGACCTGCTTGGCGGTGGTCGCGGCGATCCGGCCGAAGCCGGACGGGGTGTCGTCGAACTCCTTCGGCTCCTGGCCCTCTTCGAGGTCGGCCGGGTCCTCCTTCGCCCACACCGTCACATGGCCGCGCTCGTCGAGCTCCACGCGCGCACGGCGGTAGCTCCCGTCGGTGCGGTGGTAGGCGATGAGGAGGGCCGACTCGATCGCCTCGACGAGCACGTCGAAGGGGATCTCCTTGTCCTGTGCCAAGCCCCTCAAGAGCTTCACATCGATGTCCACGGCTACGCCTCCTCTTCCTTCTTGTCCTTGCGGTTGAATTCGATCTCCACGCGCGCCTTGGCGATCCCGTCGAAGGGGACCCGGCGGGACGTGGGCTTGCGGCCCTTGACGCCCGGCACTTCGAGGTCGAGCCCCTCGTCGTCGACAGCGATGATGCGGGCGACCAGCTCGCCGCCCTCATGCAGCTGCAGCTTGGCCAGGCGACCGGTGGCGCGTACGTAGTGGCGGTGCTCCGTCAGCGGACGGTCGGCACCGGGAGAGCTCACTTCGAGGACGTACTCGTCCTCACCCATCGCGTCGGTCTCGTCGAGCTCCTCGGAGATCGCGCGGCTCAGCTCCGCGCAGGCGTCGAGCTCCACGCCCTCGTCGGAATCCACGACGATGCGCAGCACACGTCGGCGGCCGGCCCGGGACACCTCGATCTCTTCAAGATCCAGCTGCTTGGCGCTGACGAGCGGTTCGAGCAGCCCGCGCAGCCTCTCGCTCTGGGTGGTGCTCATCCGGGTGACTCCTCGGCCGCGTGTGCTGTTGTGTGGTTCGTCGCGTGTCAGGTCAAAGGGTATCCGGTCCCGAGGGGTGTTGCCGTCCGCCGACCGCTCAGCCGCGGGTACGCTCGCCTGCAGTGATCACTTCAGGACAGATCCAGTCAGGACAGATCAATGCCCGAAGGAGAACAGGTGCGGCGCACGGGGACGACGCGCAGGGGTGCGCTCACCGTAACGGGGGCGATCGCCCTGGGGGCGGCGCTGGCCGGCTGCGGCGACGGCGACAGCGGCAAGGGCCGAAAGGGTTCTGCGCCGGCCGGTGCGCGGGAGGCGGCGGCGAAGACAGAGAGCACGCTGCGGATGACGGCCGCGCGGACGAGCGGCACCCTGCTCGCCCAGTACGAGCAGGTCGTCACGGCCCATCCGGCGACCGCGGCCGGGCTCGCACCGCTGCGGGACGCCGTACGGGCCCATACGGAGGCGCTGTCGCCCGGGGCGGACAGGACGGCGCGGCCGGGTGCCGGCGAAACCGCGGGCACGACTGCGATGCGCGGCGCGGACCGGGCACCGGCCGTTTCGGGTCCACCCGCCCCCTCGGGTTCGCCCACCGTTTCGGGTTCACCCACCGCCGACGCCAAGACCGCCGTCAAGGAACTGGCCGCGGCGGAACGCCGCACCGCTGACGCCCACACGGCGACGCTCCTGACAGCGCCACCCGAGCTGGCCCGGCTGCTCGCGTCGATCGCGGCCGCCGGCGCAGCCCACGCCTACCTGTTGACCGAACTGGCCAAGGAGACCTCGTCATGAGTGCGCTGACGCTGCAGGCGGCGCAGGCATCGCTCGCCGCCGAGCATGCGGCGGTGTACGGGTACGGGGTGGTCGGCGGCCGGGTCGCCGGCGGCCGCCGGGCGGAGGCGACGGCCGCCTACCGCCAGCACCGGGCCCGGCGCGACACACTGGTGCGGACCGTACGCGACCTGGGCGGTGAGCCGGTGGCGGCGGAGTCCGCGTACGCTCTGCCGTTCGCGGTGCCGGATTCGGCGGCAGCGGTGAAGCTCGCCGCCGTGCTGGAGGACCGGATCGCGGGCGTCTACTCCGACCTCGTACGGGCTGCCGGGGGGCCGCTCAGGCGAGAGGCCGCAGACGCACTGCGGGAGGCCGCGGTGCGTGCGGTCCGCTGGCGAGGCAGCGGCGTAACCTTTCCCGGACTCACCGAGCGGTCCGCCGACGGCACCGCCTGAGCGGGCTGGCCTGCAGGGCTGATGCGACGGGCAGGACCGAAGCGAAGCCCGGGACCGGTCCGACGGACGTGACCGACGCGAAGACCGGGACCGGTCCGACGCACTCATGAAGGCTCTGAAAGGGAACACAGCACGTATGGGTTTCGAACCGCCGCAGCGTCTGGTGCGAGCGCTCGGCGAGGTGCACGGGGAGACGGCCGCCGCCGACTGGCTCGCGCGGCTCCCCGAGCTGATCAACGAGTCGCTGTCCGCCAACGGGCCGGAACTGACTGTCGAGCGTGTGGCTGCCCCCGGTGGGCGCAGCAGCCTGGTTCTGCTGGTGCGCCGCGCCGACGGCACCCCGGCCGTGCTCAAGATCGCTCCCGCCGGGGCGGCGCCCGATCTGGAACAGGCGGCGCTGGCGCACTGGAACGGCTGGGGAGCGGTCCGGCTTCTCGGCTCCGGCGGCGACGCGCTGCTGCTGGAACGGCTGCATCCCGAGGTGTCGCTGCGATCGCTGCCGGAGGCGAAGGCACTCCTGGAGGCGGCGGGTACGGTACGACGGCTGTGGGTCGAGCCGCCCAGCGGGCACTCCTTCGAGACGGTCGCCGAGCGGACCGGCCGGTGCACGGACCCGATGCGGGCCGCCGCCGCGGCCGACCCGGCGCTCGAACCGCTGGTCTCCGCGGCCCTGGCCGCGCGGGAGGAGCTCGTCGCCCACTCCCCCGAAGTCCTGCTGCTGCACGGCAACTTCCGCCAGAGCAAGGTGCTGGCGGGGGAACGGGCGCCCTGGCTGACGGTCGGCCCTGAGCCGCTGGTCGGCGAGCGTGCCTACGACCTGGCGCGGCTGGTACGGGACCGGGTGGAGGACCTCATCGCCTCCCCGGGCGGCCCCGTGACGGCCCGTCGCCGGATCAACAAGCTCGCGGATTCACTGGACGTGGACCGGGAACGGCTCCACGGCTGGACGTTGTTCCGTGCGGTGGAGTCGGGCACCCGCGCGCTGACCGTCGGCCGTCGTCAGGAAGGCGAACTGTCGCTGGAGTTCGCGGGCTGGCTGTAGGGCCCCGGCCCCGCAGAACGGCCGAAGGCCCCCGTGCTGTAGGACAGCACGGGGGCCTTCGGCGATTCCGGGTGTCAGCCCTGGGCCACGAGACGGGCGATCGCCTCGTCGACCGTGAGCTCCTCGCGCTCGCCCGTACGGCGGTCCTTGAGCTCCAGGACGCCCTCGGCCGAGCGGCGGCCCGCGACCAGGATCTTCGGGACACCGATCAGCTCGGCGTCGGTGAACTTCACACCGGGCGAGACGCCCGCACGGTCGTCGACCAGGACCCGCACGCCCGCGGCGCCGAGCTTCTCGGCGACGTCGAGGGCCAGCTCGGTCTGGAGCGCCTTGCCCGCGGCGACCAGGTGGACATCGGCCGGGGCGATCTCGCGGGGCCAGCAGAGACCCTGCGCGTCGGCGGTCTGCTCGGCGAGAGCGGCAACGGCGCGGGAGACGCCGATGCCGTACGAGCCCATGGTGACCCGGACCGGCTTGCCGTTCTGGCCGAGCACATCGAGCTGGAACGCGTCCGCGAACTTGCGGCCCAGCTGGAAGATGTGACCGATCTCGATGGCACGGTCCAGCCTGAGGCCGGTGCCGCACTTGGGGCACGGGTCGCCCGCCTCGACCACGACGACATCGAGGTAGTCGTCGACCTCGAAGTCGCGGCCGCAGACGACGTTCTTCGCGTGGGTGCCGGGCTTGTTGGCGCCGGTGATCCAGGCGGTGCCGGGGGCGATGCGCGGGTCGGCGATGTAGCGGACCTTCTCCAGACCTTGCGGGCCGACGTAGCCACGTACCAGGTCGGGACGGCCCTCGAAGTCCTCCGCGGTGACCAGCTCGACCACGGCGGGGGCGAGGTGCTCGCCGAGCTTGCCGAGGTCGACCTCGCGGTCGCCGGGCAGGCCCACGGCAACGATTTCGCCGTCGACCTTGACCAGGAGGTTCTTCAGCGTCGCGGAGGCCGGGACACCGAGGTGCGCCGCGAGCGTCTCGATGGTCGGGGTGTCGGGGGTGTCCAGCTCCTCGACGGGACCGTGCGCCGAGCCGTCCGCGGGGGTGGCCTTGAAGGTCACGGCCTCCGTGTTGGCCGCGTAGTCGCAGGCAGGGCAGTCGACGAAGGTGTCCTCACCGGCCGGGGCGGGTGCCAGGAACTCCTCGGACGCCGAGCCGCCCATCGCACCGGAGACCGCGGAGACGATGCGGTGGTCGAGACCGAGCCGCTCGAAGATGCGGATGTAGGCGGCGCGGTGCAGCTGGTAGGCCTCGATGAGACCCTCGTCGGTGGTGTCGAAGGAGTACGAGTCCTTCATCTGGAACTCGCGGCCGCGCAGCACGCCGGCGCGGGGGCGGGCCTCGTCGCGGTACTTGGTCTGGATCTGGTACAGGATCACGGGCAGGTCCTTGTAGGACGTGATCTGATCCTTGACGACCTGGGTGAAGATCTCTTCGTGGGTGGGGCCGAGGAGGTACTCGGCGCCCTTGCGGTCCTTGAGCCGGAAGAGCAGGTCGCCGTACTCGTCGTAGCGGCCGCTCGCGTCGTACGACTCCTTGGGCAGCAGTGCGGGCAGCAGGACTTCCTGGCCGCCGATGGCGTCCATCTCCTCGCGCACGACGCGGGTGATGTTCTCCAGGACCTTCTTGCCCAGGGGCAGCCAGGTCCAGATGCCGGCCGCGGTGCGACGTACATAACCGGCCCGGACGAGTAGCTTGTGGTTGAGCGTCTCGGCGTCCGCCGGGTCGTCGCGCAGTGTCTTGATCATCAATCGGGACATGCGCTGGACCTGGGCCATGATGAACTCCTGCTCGGAAGGGTGATGTGCAGGAGGTTAGCCGGGTGGCGGGGGCGGGCGGAAATCGATTGGTTCAGCCCCGGTCCCGGCGGCGCAGCGGAAGAGGCGCTCCCATCACCGCGTACGGCTTGGGAGCGCTGGGAAACAGCACCTTCCGGGCCAGGTCCCGGTAGCCGAGGGTGCGATACAGACCACGTGCCGGGCTCTCCGTGTCGATGGCGGAGAGGATGGAGCGCGGCTGATCGACGGCGTCCGTGATGGTGGTGATCAGGGTGCGGCCGATGCCCCGGTTCTGGAACTCCGGATGGACATGCAGTTCGGTGATCACGAAGGAGTCGTCGAGCCAGTCCTCGGAGCCGGTGGCCCGCAGATAGGGCTCGACGACGGTGGACCACCAGTGGCCGCGTTCGTTGGGCATGCCGTAGACGAACCCGACGAGTCGGCCGGTCGCGGTGGTGGCGCCGAGGGCGCGGGCGCAGGGGTGCTCGAGGTGCCTGAGGACGATATGGCGACGTACCTGGACCTCGTCGTGACCGAGACCGAAGGCGACGGCCTGCACGGCAAGCGCCTCGTCCACCCGCGCGGCGAGATCGATCGGCCCGACCAGAACACTGGGAGTGCGGGCGCCGCCCCCTGAATCAGCTGCCATGCGCCGAACCCTACTGTCCGCGCCGGGCTGTGGGGTACGTGTCAGGGGTGCTCGCCGTTACGGGGAGGAGCGCTGCCGACGGCTGCGTCGAGCGGGCACTCCGGCGGGGCCGTTCCGCTCCCGGCCACTTCGTCCCGGTCAGAAGAGCACGCTCATGAACGCGCCGACCTCACGGAAGCCGACCCGGGTGTATGCCCTGCGGGCCGCGGTGTTGTAGTCGTTCACGTACAGGCTGACGACCGGTGCGACATCGGCCAGTGCGTAGCGCAGGACCGCTGCCATCCCGGTCTCGGAGAGGCCGCGGCCGCGGTGTTCGGGGGCGACCCAGACGCCCTGGATCTGGCAGGCCTGCGGGGTGGCAGCGCCGATCTCCGCCTTGAAGACAACCTTGCCGTCCTCGATCCGGGCGAAGGAGCGGCCGGTGCCGATGAGTTCGGCGACGCGTGCCTGGTAGAGGAGTCCGCCGTCACCGGCCAGCGGCGAAATGCCCACCTCCTCGGTGAACATCGCCACGCAGGCCGGCATCAGGACCTCTATCTCGTCCTTGCGGATGCGGCGTACCAGCGGGTCGGGCGTCACGCCGGCGGCGGGGCTCTCGGTGACCATGAGCGGCTGGTTGGCCCTGACCTCGCGGGCGGGACCCCAGCCCGGTTCGAGCAGCCGCCAGAGCTGGGCGGTGGGCTCGGCGGGACCCACGATCGAGGAACAGCGGCGGCCGGCCCGACGGGCCCGGTCGGAGAACGCCCTGATGGCCTCGGGGGTGGCACAGATGGGTACGAGATTGGCACCGGAGTAGCAGAGCGAACGCAGTCTGCCGTCCGCGTACCAGCCCCACATCTCGCCGCCGAGGCGCCAGGGATCGAGCCCTGCGATCTGGACCCGGGACGTCACGAAGGCATTGGCGACGGGGTCGCTCTCCAGGATGGCGAGCGCGGCGCCGAGGTCGCTGGGTTCGAGGACCCGGGTGGTGGTCTGCGTCAACACAAGGGGCCTCACCATGCGGTCTGCTGATTTCCGCACTGTACCGAAAGAGGCTGGCAGGCGCCGCCCCATGCCCGTCAACAGCATCCACGGCCACGTGAGGTCTCTCACGACCGTGCCCCGCCCGACGGCTTGTTCGTCGGACGGGGCACGGTCACAGAAGCAAGAATTCGGCCTCAGCCACTTCGGCCTCAGCTGATGGAGACCTCGGGCTCGCCGGAGGCGATGCCGTCCTTCTCCATCTGCTCGGCGATCTTCAGGGCTTCTTCGATGAGCGTCTCGACGATCTTCGACTCGGGAACCGTCTTGATGACCTCGCCCTTGACGAAGATCTGCCCCTTGCC